>NZ_JBIKBQ010000050.1:0-26223 GCF_058122085.1 Luteolibacter sp.
CGACGTTGAAGGACTTCCATGACGACATGCGCCGCTTCAACAACCGCCACGCCTTCGCCACCATCACCTCACCCCGCCGATGACCCGTGCAAAAATCCGCCGTGGCAGGATGCCGTTTTAGAAAAAGACTCGGAGCGAGACGCTCCGGAGACGGTCTGCGGCGAGACGCCACAGCCACGCGACGCGGGAACTGGCGGACGAGATGGTGCGATTCCGGGCACTCCGCAAGCCAAGGTTCGGCCGGAAGCGCCGGCTCGGTTTGGATTTCCGACAAAAAAACGGCGGACCTTTTCGGGGGCCGCCGTTTTGGGGATGAGTGACAGGCAGGAATGCCTGTATCACTTATTGAAGCACTTTGAGCTTCTTGATGCCGAAGACCGCGTCATCGCCCAGCTCTTCCTCGATGCGGAGGAGCTGGTTGTATTTCGCGATCCGGTCGGAGCGGCTCATCGAGCCGGTTTTGATCTGGCCGCAGTTGGTCGCGACGGCGAGGTCGGCGATGGTGCTGTCCTCGGTCTCGCCGGAGCGGTGGCTGAGGATGGAGGTGTAGCTGTTTTCCTTGGCGAGCTCGACGGCGTCGAAGGTCTCGGTGAGGGTGCCGATCTGGTTCACCTTGACGAGGATCGAGTTGGCGACGCCGAGCTTGATGCCCTTGCTGAGGAAATCGACGTTGGTGACGAAAAGGTCGTCGCCGACGAGCTGGGTGGTCTTGCCGAGCTTGTCGGTGATGATTTTCCAACCGTCCCAGTCGTTCTCACCGCAACCGTCTTCGATGGAAATGATCGGATAGTTCTTCTGGAGGCCGGCGTAATAGGCGACGAGTTCCTCGGCGCTTTTCACCGACTTGTCAGACTTCTTGAAGACGTAGGCGTTTTGCTTGGCGTCGAAGAATTCGGAGGCGGCGACGTCGAGGGCGATGGCGATGTCGTCACCCAGCTTGTAGCCGGCCAGTTCGACGGCTTGCGCGATGACGCCCAGAGCATCCTCGGCACCGCCGAGTTTCGGGGCGAATCCGCCTTCGTCACCGACGGCGGTGGAGAGTCCGCGGTCGTGGAGGACTTTCTTGAGCGCGTGGAACACCTCGGCACCGTAGCGCAGGGCTTCGCGGAATGTCGGCGCGCCGACGGGCACGATCATGAATTCCTGGAAGTCGATCGGCGCGTCGGAGTGGGCGCCGCCGTTGATGATGTTCATCATCGGGACGGGAAGCACCTTGGCGTTAGGGCCGCCGAGGTATTTGTAAAGCGGCACGCCGAGCTGGGAGGCGGCGGCTTTGGCGACGGCCATGGAAACGCCGAGGATGGCGTTGGCGCCGAGATTCTTTTTGGTCGAGGTGCCGTCCAATGCGAGCATGGCGGCGTCGATCGACGCTTGTTCGGTGGCGCAGTAGCCAAGGAGTCCGGGGGCGAGGATCGCGTTGACGTTTTCAACGGCCTTGAGCACGCCTTTGCCGCCGTAGCGGGCCTTGTCGCCGTCGCGGAGTTCGACGGCTTCGTTTTCGCCGGTGGAGGCGCCGGAGGGAACCGAGGCGCGGCCGATCGCGCCACCTTCGAGGTGCACGTCAACTTCAACGGTCGGATTGCCACGGGAATCGATCACTTCGCGGCCACGGATTTCAACAATGGTGGTATAGTCCATAATTATGCTTTTGTATTGGATAGGGTGGGTTTTTGAAATTCAGGGATTGAACGGCTTGATCGAGCGAATGGTGAGTTCGCCCATCAGTTCGGTCAGTTCGTCACGGACTTGGACGGTGTCGCCCGGTTCGCGGCCGACGAGGACCTTGCCGACTTCGGATAGATAGGAAACGGTTTTGGTCTCCGGTTCGGAGTCCCAGGCACCGAGAACGGTCATGACGATTTCCACCCCGGCGACGTTGGTCAGGGTGACGACGGTGCCGATGTTGACCTTGCTGGCGTCGGAGCCTTTGAAATCGGTGCCGCGGGAATTGGCGATTTCCTTTTCCAGGGCGTTGCGACGGAGGCCCAGGTATTTTTCGAGGTCCTTGGCGGACTTGTATTCGAAGTTCTCACGAAGGTCGCCGTAGGAACGGGCGATTTTCACGTCGTTGAGATTCTGGGGAATCTTGTTGCGGATGATGTCGTCGAGCTCGGCTTTTTTCTTCTCCAGACTTTCCCATGAGACGAGGAGAACTTCTTCCGGGCGTTTCGCGTTCACTCCGTTGACGAGCTCGGCCGTTTCCGGGCGGGCCTTGATGATGCGGGCCATCAGTGATTTTTTCTCAAGGTCGCCGAAGACCGGGCAATCGAGCAGGCGGCGGCCGAAATTGCGCGCCTCGTTGACATCCATGATGCCGACGAGGTCGGTTAGCAGGGTCTTGTCATCGCCAAGCAGCGACTGCAGGCGCGAGGTTTTGCGCGGGCCGTCCGAGAGGTGGTCGTTTTCGAGGAGGTTGAGAACGGCGGCACCGACGTCCGCGCTGAAAATTTCCTGAGACGGTCCTTTGCGCTCGCGGCAAACCCAGATCAGCGCATCCGGCCCGAGCGCACGACGGGCGATGGCGGAGCGAAGGTGCGTGACGAGGGCCGGCATCGAGTCGCGCTCCTGTAAAATGCGGGCGATCTCGGTGACGCCGCGGGCGCCGACACGGTCGAAAACCTGCACGATCTTGCTGACCCAGTCTTCGGCGAAGGCGTTGGGAAACGCTTCATACACCGCGCGTTGGCGGCCGGATGGAAGCGTGCCGGCCTCTTCGGCCAGGCGGGTGGGATCGGCGGACAGCAAAAGATCCGAAAGGCGGACAGCGGTGGGATCGAGTTCGAGAGCCTTGGACGAGCCGATCACTTCGTCGCGCGCGGCGACGAGTTGCAGCGCTTGGCCGAGCTGGACGCGGGCGGCTTTTTTCGCACCTTCGTCGATGTCGTTGAGAAGACGTTTGAGGGACTCTGTGTCGTTTTCAAACGCGCCAATGTCTGCGGCGATGGCTTCCAAGGCGCGGATCATGCCCTTGATGTCGCGGGCGGCCTCGAAATCGGCGACGAGCGCTTCGGCCGGGCTGCGGTCGCCGACACGCAGAACGATCGGCTCGGTGCGTTTTTGCGGGACGGCGGCGAGACGGCTTTCGCGGAGGGCTTTCTTGGTGGCATCCCACCATTTTTTGAAGCCCGCCTCGGGGATGACCGCGCCGGAAAGTTCCTTTTCAAGGGCGTCGCCGGTCATGCTGCCGCCGTGGCTTTCGAGGAGGTGGACGATGAGGGCGAGCGGGTCGCTCTTCGAAAGGGAGCGAAGTTCCTCGAGCTGCTCGATTTTTTTCGCCCGGAAATCCTCGGGGCCGATCCACTCGGTTTTTTGGAAAGCGAACTGCAATTCCATCGTCTGGCCGGTGGACTTCTCGAAGTCGATGGTGACTTTCTTTCCGGGAAGATCCCAGTCGACCACCTTGCCGGCGCCAAAGGATTTGTGAATACAAAAGTTTCCGGGAGCCAATTGAGAAAGGCGCTCGCCGACCGGTTTGGGAATGCGACCGGCCTCGACCAGTTTCGCCACATCAGGATGCATGCCAAAGAAGATGGGAAGCCGACTTGCAAAACGCAAGGCATTCCCTTGATAAAACTGTCAGCCTCTCGATTTCACGGCTTTTGAGGCGGCGGCGGCACGACTCGCGGGCGGGCTTGACGCTGAGGCAGCATGCCGCCCGCGAGCGTCTGATCCAAGGTCCGGCAGAGGACTTGGATTTTGCGCCGCCAGTTCTCCGGCAGTTGGTCGAGTCCCTCGTCGTTGGACAAGTCGCCCTCGAAAATCACCGCCCCTTTCAAGCCGTCGATCTTCACCTTGAAGATCTCCCCGTCGCGGCGGACGACCGCACTGCCTTCGTCGTTTGAAAAACTGGCGCTTTTTTCGGCGACATTGACGACCCGCATCGGGCCGTCACAAGTGCCGGGAAGAACCGCGGATTCGACCATTTCCCCGGAGAACGGCTTGTTCAATACCGGTGCCTGGCCGAGTTTCAATTTCACTTCCATGGGCTTTCCGCCCCGGAATCCGGAAATCACGACCTCCGCGCCGGGATTTTCCAACCGCAGCAAGGTGGCGAGCTGCGCTTCATTCACCAGCATCTGGTCGCCGAATTTCCACAACAGATCCAACTCCAGAAGCCCCGCTGCTTGCGCCGGTCCGCCCGGGTCGATGGATTTCACGACGAATCCGACGCCCGGCGGGATCGAGGGCACATGGACCGTGATCGCCTCGTCCGGCTTGGTCACCCGCAATCCGAGCCACGCCTGAGGTGCGCGCGGCACCGGCGCTTCCGCGGTTTGCCCGCCGGACAGCAAGGTCTGGGCGAACAGGATGGCGGCGACGAGACTCGGTTTCATCTTATTAGAACGCGCTGATCGGCATCAGGAGAATCTCTTCGCGGGCCTCGGAAATACGCACCACCATTCCGGATTCCTCGTCACGCACGTTGTTTTCCTCAACCGCATTGAGGCGGAGGGCGCGCATGGCCGAGCCGTCCGGATTTTCCTGCCAACCTTCGTCGGTCATGGATTCGATCCGGTCGGACTCACTGATCAAAACCAGCCCCGAACTCGAAAGAACAGGCGATGCCACGGCGACTTGCGGCTCCCGGGAACCTCGAAACACCGGTGAAATCGCAAACATCGCCCCAACCGCAGCTGCGATGCCGCCGCCGATGACCGCGCGCACCAGCCACCGACCGGAAGAAATCCCGACGATGTTTTCAGCCTCCGGCCCCGCCAGCTCATCGATCATCGCGTCGATTTCAAACTGCGCGTCCTGGCTCAATGCCGGCGGCATCAAGCGGGCGAGGATCGTTTCGACGGGATCAGGCGCTTGCATGGCGGTCCTCCTTCACGCGGCGCAACTCGTGCGACAGTTGTTCCAAGGCGTAGCGATAGCGCGAAGCCGCCGTGTTGGGCGAAATCGCGAGCGTTTCCGAAATCTGCAAAAACGTCAGCCCGCCCCAAAATTTCATCACCACCACTTCGCGCAGTTTCTGGCTGAGATTCTGGACGGCTTCGCGTAAAATCACGGCTTCCTCGTCATCTTCGAGCACCGGGTCGAGCCAGACATCTTGGAAATCATTGAGATAAATCACCGATTCCTCCCGCTTCCGGCGGCGCGACTCGCTGCGGTGGTGGTTGAGCCCGCAGAAGCGGATGGTCGAAAAAACCAACGGCAGATCCGGCGGGCAGCCGCCTTTGTCGGCTTGGTGATGCCACATCCGGAGGATCGCCTCTTGGACGAGATCCTCGGCATCATGCCGGGAATTGCTCCAACCGCGGGCGAAAAGAAGCAGCCGCGGGCCGTTTTCGGCCAACCACTGTTTCCATGCGCTTGCGGGAGAATTCATCGTTCAGGAGAGGAAATGCCCCACGCGAGGGCTTTTGTCTGCAAAATCGATTTCAGTCGAGAAAGCGGATTTTGCCGGCGACCGGCGTGCGGCCGAGCGCCATCTCCGCGTGCTGCTCGTCGGTGCAGGACGAATTGATCGGCGAGTCCGGCGCGGCGTGGTCTTTTTCAAAATAGCCGTTCTCCAGCATCCATTTTTCGACTTCCTCGCCGGAAATATCGGGCAGCATGTGGCCGTCGATTTCCACGCAAGGCGAGAGCGACTGGCCGCTGCGCTGCTCCATTTCCCAACGGAAAGCCGGGTTTTTGATGATGTCCTTCTCTTCGTAGGGAAGGTCGTATTTCCGCATGATCGCGCGGATGCCTTCGCTCCAGCCGCAGAAGGTTTTGAGATAGGCGGTGATTTTCGGGGCGGATTTGGTTTCGGACATTTTCTTGGTTGGTTCGCGGCAGAATAGGGCGGCTGGGAGAAATCGCAAGCACCGGCTATTTACCGCTCATGCGGGCGGCATCGAGCAACCCGGCGAGTTCCGCCGCCGTGAGTCCGAGCTCGTCCAGTCGGCTCTCGCAAATCTCCCTGACCGTGCGACCGCTGGCGACCGACTCCTTGGCGATGGCGGCGGCGCGGTCGTAGCCGATCCGCGGGGCCAGCGCGGTGACCATCGAGAGCGAGAGCTCGATGAGTTCGTTGCAGCGCTTTTCGTCCGCTTGAATTCCGGCGACGCAGCGCTCGCCGAATGCGACGGCCGCATTTCCCAGCAGGCTGATCGACTCCAACAGACAGGCGGCGAGCAGGGGCATCGAGACGTTGAGTTCGAGAAATCCGCCGACGCCGCACCAGGCGAGGGTCGTCTGGTTTCCCGCGACGCGCGCGGCCACCATCGTGACCGATTCGGCCATCACCGGATTGACCTTGCCGGGCATGATCGACGAGCCGGGCTGGGTGGCGGGCAGCCGGATTTCCCCCAGCCCGCAACGCGGACCCGACGCTAGCAGGCGGACGTCGCAAGCGATCTTGTGCAGCGACACGGCGATGGTCGCGAGTTGTCCGTGCGCTTCGACGCATGCGTCCTTGGACGACTGCGCTTCGAAGTGGTTCTCCGCCTCGCGGAATGGAATCCCGGTCGCCTCGGCCAGCCGGGCGATCGCCTTGGCGGCGAAATCCGGATGCGTGTTGAGGCCGGTGCCGACCGCGGTGCCGCCTAACGGGAGTTCCGCCAGCGCGTCCACCGCCTTCCACGCGCGGGTGACCGCCAGCCGGGCCTGGCGAGCCCAGCCGCCGAATTCCTGCCCGAGCCTAACGGGCGTGGCGTCCATCAGGTGGGTCCTGCCGATTTTCAACACCGCGTGAAACGCCCGCGATTTGGCTTCCAGCGCCACGGCCAAACTCTCCAACGCGGGCACCAGGCGGTTGCGGATTTCCTGCGCCGCCGCCACGTGAATCGCGGTGGGAAAAGTATCGTTCGACGATTGGCCGAGATTGACGTGATCGTTCGGATGCACGGAAACCGCGAGTTGGGCGCAACGGCTCGCGATCACCTCGTTGACATTCATGTTGGTGGAGGTGCCGGAGCCGGTTTGATAGATGTCGACCGGAAACTGGGTGTCATGCAGTCCCGCGGCGATTTCTCCGGCCGCTTCGGCGATGGCTGCGGCGTGCGCGTGGTCGAGCAAGCCGAGCTCCGCGTTGGTCTCGGCGGCGGCTTTTTTAACCAGGCCGAAGGCGTGGATCAGGCGGGGCGGCAGGCCGGTGCAGGAGATCGGGAAATTCAGCACCGCGCGCTGGGTGGAGGCGCCGTAAAGCGCGTCGGCGGGCACTTCCATTTCGCCCATCGAGTCGTGAGCGGTCCGGCGGTCGTTTGATGGCGTGTTCATTTTTTCGGGAGCTTGAGATGACCGGCTTGTTTGAAAAAGAGAGCGAGATTTCCATCACACTGGTTGAGGAGGATTTCGAACACCGGCATTTGCTCGGCGTAGATTTTGAGCGAGACGATGTGGCCGTTGTTGATGTCCTCCGTGAGCCAGGATTCGAGTCCGTGCCCGCCCCAGCGACGGCGGAGTTCACGGAACTGATCGCGCAGCTTTGCCAGGATCGCCACTTTTTTCCGCCGCATCGCGGGCTCGGGTTGGCCGGAGGCATAGAGCTTTTCGAGGCTCCAGCGGGAGCGGTCGACTTCCCGATAGAACTCACGGCGGCGGACCAGCCGTTGTTCGTATTTCCTCAAATCCGCCAGACGTCCCTCATGGCGCAACCAGCGCTTCACACCCTCTTCGGCGACGGTGTTGGCGAGCGATTCATTGAAAACCGTGTCGCCCCGGCGGAAGACTTTGCGGTGGGTGAGCTCGTGGAAAATCGTCTCCGCCAGATCGATGTCCGGATAGTTCACAAAGGTGTTTAGCACCGGGTCGTGAAACCAACCGAGCGTGGAGTAAGCATCCACGCCACCGACAAAAACGTCGTGGCCGTCCGCCTTGAGTTCCCCGGAAAGCTCGACGGTGTCCTGCTCGTGGAAATAGCCGCGGTAGTCCATTTTCCCGATGGCTGGGTAGTGCCAGGTCTTGGCTTTCATTGAAAATTCGGGTGCGGCGTAAACCACCCAGACGACGTGTTGGCGGCCGAGATCGGCGTATTTGCCGTAGCTCGCATCGCCTGGCAGCGAGAGGTGGTCGCTGGCGAAGCGGCGGATTTTCTCCACCGTCGCCAGCTGGTCGCGCAAAGCGGGCGGGCTGGCGGGGTCGGCGCGGACTTGCTTGTTCGGCCGGCTTTTCCGCAAGATTTCCGCCTGTCCGCCGATGGCCTGGCCGTAAAAACTCAAAGTCTGGCAGGACGGCAGAAGCGCTAAAATCACGGCAAATACGGGTGATAACAGAGGGAGAAATCGTGGCATGGCGTTGCGATTAAGAATTTTTTTAACCGCGAATGGACGCGAATTCACGCGAATACGCCGCCTATTTTCCCTTCCCTCGCCGCTTGGAACTCCCTAAACCTCGCCGGACATGAGCCAAATCGTTCTCTTATTCTCCGGACAAGGCGCCCAAAAAGTGGGCATGGGCAAGGACTGGGTGGAAAACTCCGCCACAGCCCGCAGCATGGCCGTGCAGGCCGACAAAGCCCTTGGGTTTCCCCTCTCGGACATCATGTTCGACGGACCCGACGAGGAATTGACCAAAACCTCGCGCTGCCAACCCGCACTCTATCTGCATGGCCTGATGGCGCTCGCCTTGATCCGCGAGCGGCTGCCGAATCTCGTCCCTGTCGCCGCCGCGGGGCTTTCGCTCGGCGAATTCACCGCCCACGCCGCCGCCGGGACATTCTCGTTTGAAGACGGACTGCGCCTCGTCGCCCGCCGCGGCGAATTCATGGAAGCCGCCTGCCTGGCGACCGAAGGCGCGATGGCCGCGCTCATCGGCGGCGAGGAATCCCAGGTCCGCGCGCTCGCCGCCGCGGCCGATGTGGACGTCGCCAATCTCAACGCGCCCGGCCAGATCGTGCTTTCCGGCACCGCCTCCGGGATCGATGCCGCCATCGCCCAAGCCAAGGATTTCGGCATTCGCCGCGCCATCAAGCTCAACGTCGCCGGTGCCTATCACTCGCGCCTGATGCAGAGCGCGCAGGACCAACTCGCCGCCGAGCTGGCCACGGTTTCCTTCCAGTCCCCCGCCCTGCCGGTCGTTTGTAACTTCGGAGCCTGCCTCGTTTCCGACGCCGCCGAGATCCGCAGCATGCTGGAAAACCAGGTCACCGGCTCCGTCCGCTGGACGGAATCCATCCAGCTGCTCATCGCCCGCGGCCACCGCACCTTCCTCGAACTCGGCCCCGGCAAGGTGATCGCCGGACTCGTCTCGAAGATCGACAAGGAAGTCACCGTCCATTCCGTCGAGGATCTGGCCTCGCTGGAAGCCGCGGTCGAAGCGCTTTCCTGAGCATTCAAAGGGCTTCCGGAGAAAAATCAGAAAAGCTTAAAAAAGAGATTGCGCAGTCCGGGTCGGCAAAATAGCGTCCCGCACCCGAGCGGGACATGGAGCGGTAGCTCAGTTGGTTAGAGCGCCAGCCTGTCACGTTGGAGGTCGCGGGTTCGAGTCCCGTCCGCTCCGCCATCTCCCGTTCGGTAAAATCAACCCCGCCTGCAAAGGCGGGGTTTTTTGTTGCCCGCGATCCGCACTCCCGTTTCAAACAACTCGAAACTTGCCCGCTCCCCGCCCATTCGCTATCTGAAGACCGTGACCCAGCCCACGAAAGACCGCTCACATTGGCCTCAGGCCAAATTTAGTTGCTTCGAAAAGGCTCGCGCTTACCGCATCAACCAATGGCAAGAAGCGGGTTGTGCTGCCCGCCTGACCGCAGCTTGGGAACTTGTCACCGACTACTGGGTCGGAATGAAAGGAAAACATCCCGATGAACTCCGACTTCAAAGATCTGTTACGCATTTTCGCCGAACATCACGTTGAGTATCTCATCGTCGGGGCTTACGCCGTGATTCACTACACGCAACCGCGATACACCAAGGATATCGATCTGTGGATCAAGCCTTCCAAGGAAAACGCGGCCCGCGTGGCCCGGGCGTTTTATGAGTTCGGCCTACCGCTGGTAGAGGTCACTCAAGAGGATTTCGAACACGAGGGGCTGCAATACGTCGTCGGAGCATTACCCTGCCAAATTGATTTCCTCACTTCACTACCCGGCCTGCCGGATTTCAACGCGGCATGGGAAACTGTTGAAATCGCGACCGTTGAAGGAATCCCCATCCACTACCTCGGGAAAGCCGATCTCATCCATGCCAAGCAGACCGCCGGCCGCCCGCAAGACCTCGCCAAACTCCGCCGCGCCGGGGAGATTTGAAGCGCGATTCCGGAAAAAAACCTCCGACCTTGCCATTGCTTCGTTCCCGCCCTACATCCCTCCGCCATGCCTACTGTTGCCATCGTCGGACGCCCGAATGTCGGGAAGTCAGCTCTCTTCAACCGCCTTGCCGGGCGGAAGATCGCCATTGTCCACGATCAACCCGGCGTCACCCGCGACCGCATCGCCGCGCCGTCCAAGGCCACGCAGGTCGCTTGCACCCTCATCGACACCGGCGGCATCGGTGGCGGCATTGAAGACGGCTTCGACGAGCAAGTCGGCATCGAGGCGGACATCGCGATGCAAACCGCGGATTTGATCCTGTTCGTCGTCGATGCCCACGCCGGGCTCACCGCAGTCGATCAGGCGCTCGCGCAAAAACTCCGCAAGGCCAAGCCGCCCGTGCTGCTCGTCATCAACAAGGTGGACGATGACAAGCACGAGAATTCTCACTCGGATTTCACCCGCCTCGGCCTCGGCAACAGCGTCTTCGTCTCCGCCGAGCACGGCCGGAATTTCGGCCACCTCTGTGATGAAATCGACGCCGTCATCGCCCCGCTCGTTTCTGAAACCGAAGCCGAAGCCGAAGTCGCCGAAGCTGTCGGCATCAAGCTCGCCATCGTCGGCAAGCCCAACGCCGGCAAGTCCTCGCTGGTCAACGCGATCCTCCACGACGAACGCACCATCGTTTCCGAAATCGCCGGCACCACCCGCGACGCCGTCGACCTTCCCTACACCTTCGAGGGCGAGAATTTCACCCTCATCGACACCGCGGGCCTGCGCCCGCGGGCCAAGCGCGACAACTCGGTCGAGGTCTTCTCCGCCATGCGCACCGAGAAAGCCGTCCGCCGCGCCGACCTTTGCGTGCTCGTCATCGACCTCGCCGCCGGTATCACCTCGATGGACCGCAAGATCGCGCAGCTGATCATGGAGGAGAAAAAACCCTGCCTGATCGTGCTCAACAAGTTCGACCTCTTCCACCCCGGCGCCAACCGCACCGCACGCCTCGAGGAAGCCACCGAACATGTCCGCAAGGAACTCTTCTTCCTCCACTACGCGCCCTTCGTCGCCTGCTCGGCGAAAACCGGCGGCTCGGTGGATCACGTCCTCAAGGAAGCCCTCAAGATCAAAAAGGGCGCGCAAAACATTCCTGGCACCGGCCAGCTCAACCGCATCCTCCAGGGGGCCTTCGTCGCCACCCCGCCGCCCATCGACAAGAAACTCAACAAGCGCCTCAAGCTCTACTACGCCACGGCCGCGGTGGAGGAGAAATACAGCGTCATCCCGGTGCCGACCATCGTGCTCTTCGTCAACGACAAGCGGCTCATGGCCACCAGTTACGAGTCCTACATCGTCAACCGCTACCGCGCCGCCCACCCCGCACCCGGCATTCCCGTCGTTCTATCCGTGCGCTCGCGTTCCCGGAAAGAGTGGGAGCCGCGACAAAAACCGCAGGGACACTGATCCCCCGTCAGTCGATGATCTTCCGCATCGGGATCATGCCGGAATACTCGAAGCCCTGCTTCTTGAAAAACTCCTGCGACTCCGCGCTGATCCGGTCCGTTAGCAGGGTGATGCGCTTGAAGTGCTTCTTCCTGGCGAAGTCCACCACGTAGTCCACCAGCATCGTGCCGTAGCCCTGGCCGCGGTGGTCGGGATGGATCACCACGTCCTCCATCAGGATGACAAAGCCGCCGCAGGCCGTGGAAATGGTGAACAACAAATTCACCATGCCGAATATCTGATGCTGGTTGCGCACCACGAAGATCCGGCCCCGGTTCGGCTGTTCGAGGATCAACTGCAAGCCGCGCTCCTGCACCGCGCGGTCCGGCGAAAAGTCGCCAGACAAGTCAAAAAGGTTCATCACCAACTCGGTCAGCGCCGGCAAATCCTCGATCGTGGCCGGCTCCACGCGGGGGCGATCATCATCTAAACTCGGGGATGCCGTGTCCGTCATTGTTTTCACGATCATGAGTTTGGCATGGATTTGGAATCGGAAAACGAAATTCTCCGGACACCTCAAATTTCGCCTTCCAGCGGCCGGGATTCCAATAAATCCGGTCGGTTCGCCCGAGTCCGCTCCAAGGCCCGCTCCTCCTTCCACGCCGAGATTTTCCCGTGATGCCCTGAGACCAGCACCTCCGGCACCGCCATCCCGCGGAACTCGATCGGCCGCGTGTAAGCCGGAGCTTCCAGCAGATTGGGGTCGGAAAACGACTCGTCCACCGGCGAACGCTCGTCTCCGAGAGCCCCCGGCAGCAAGCGGATCACCGCGTCGCACAGCACCGCCGCCGCCAGCGCGCCGTTGGTCAGAATGTAGTCGCCGATGGAAATCTCCTCATCCACCAGCGCCTCGATCACCCGCTGGTCCACGCCCTCGTAATGCCCGCAAAGGATCAACAAATGCTCCGCCGCCGCCAACTCCCGCGCCACCGCCTGCTTGAACGGCTTGCCTTGTGGCGTCATCAGAATCACCCGCGTCGCCGGACCGCGCAGCGCTTCCACCGCCCCGAACAAAGGCTCGGGTTTGAGCAACATCCCCTGCCCGCCGCCGCACGGCGAGTCATCCACCCGCCGGTGCTTGTCCTCCGACCAATCCCGCAGCTGGTGGCCGATCACCTCCACCAGACCCGCCGCCCGCGCCCGCTGGATGATCGAATCACTCAGCGGAGCCAGCGCCACCTCGGGAAATAACGTCACGATATCAATCCGCATGGCGCGATCCTAGCGGACACCGCGCCCCGGCTCAACCCTCATGCCACGTGAAATGAAAACGCGTCAACTGAGCGCCGCCTTCAGAAATTCATCCACCGCTTCCACAAGCCGCGGATAACTCGACTCGTCGAATGAATGCCCTGCCCCGCTGATTTCCAGCCACTGCTTGTCACAAGTCGCAACCGCGAAAGCGTCGAGCCCGTCCTGCACCGGCACGAGATCGTCCGCGGCGCCGTGGATCAACAACCACGGCTGGGTCACAGCCTCCGCCGCATCAAGGGTGTTGTCGATCGCCTTCAGGTCATCGACGAAAGTCCGGGACAGCGGGAAATCCTCATCCTCCCACATGAAGCCCGCGTCCGGCGTGGCCCCGGAAAACTCGCGCTCCACGAATGCCGCGGTGCGGGTCATTCCTGCCAGTGAAACCAAGGCGCGGATCCGCAGATCCCGCGCCGCCGTGAGCACTCCGACCGCGCCCCCCATGCTGTGGCCCGCGTAGGCGACGTTCACGTCGTTAGGGACCATGTCCAGCACGGCTTGCAGGTCGCCGATCTCCTTGGAAATACTGCAATCCTCGAAGCGCCCTTCCGACCCACCGTTCCCTGAAAACGAAATCCGCAGACAAGGCCAGCCCAGCGCGGCGAGACCTTCCGCCAGCGCCACAAGCTGCGGCCGGTCCTTGTTCCCCGTCACTCCGTGGCCTATTATCACCAATGCATCCGCCCGTGTGCCCGGATGGAATGTGTAGTCGATGCTCTCTCCCGACCGGTTGCGAATTTCTGTTCCTGTCATCATATTGATAAAATCGTTAGTGTCCCGCGCGGTCCGGAAAAGTGAGTTCCGCGATCCCCGACTTGTCTAGCTCTCCCAGACCGAGGTCGATCATTTTCCGGTATTGCACCTCGGTCGCCCGGGACAGCGGAACAATCACCCCTGCGGCATCAGCCATGGCGTTCGCAATGCCGCTGTCCTTCGCTGCATGGGCCGCGGAAAAGTAGCATTCGTGCTCGCGCGTGATCATGTCGTCGCCATCCGTTTCCAGCACCCGCGAGTTCGCGCCGGTCTGCGAGAAAACCTCCTTGAGCAAATGCAAATCCAGCCCCAGCGAGGCCCCCAGCCCGAGGCCCTCAGCAAGTCCGGCGGTGTTGATGTTCATGACCATGTTCACCAGCGCCTTGATCTTCGCTGCGTTTCCCACCGGGCCGACGTGACGCAGCGAGCTTGAAATATCCTTCAGCAGCGGCTCCATCGCCCCGAAAACCGCGGCGTCCCCGCCGATCATCAGATAGAGCGTGCCCTGCCGGGCCTGGGTGATGCTCGATGCCATGCTCGCCGCCAAGGTCGAGGCCCCGACCGCCGCCGCCGCGGCTTCCGCCGCTTCATGGACTGCCGGACTCACCGTGGCGCAGTGGATGAAAACCTTGCCCGCGGCACCCTTGAGCAAGGACTCGTCGCCCTCCAGAATTTCGCGCATCGCCGCGTCGTCGGTCACGACCGTGAAAATCACATCTGCTGCCGCGGTGACCTCCGGCAGCGTCTTGGCCGCCAGACAACCGAGCTCAACGGCAAGCGATGCCGCGGTCGCCTCATGATGATCGTAAACCGCGGCGACCGGGTATCCCAGATCCGCGAGACGCCTGGCCATGTTAGCACCCATTCTTCCAACTCCGACAAATCCAATGGTTGATTTTTGCATCGCGCGCACCTTGGAGGCGTCCTGCTAAAAGCGCAACTTCAAGTTTCCCCGCGACCTGCGCCTCCACACCAGATCAACCGAAGTCCTCGACTCCATTTCAAAGAGAGTGGCTTACTTCAAGAACACTTCCCGCGCCTTGGCTCCCTCGCCGGGGCCGACGATGCCGCGTTGCTCCAGAATGTCCACCATCCGCGCGGCGCGGGTGTAGCCGAGGCGGAGGCGGCGCTGCAGCAGCGAGGTGCTGGCCTTCTGTTCCTGGCGCACCACTTCGATGCATTTCATGATGAGTTCCTCGTCGGCTTGGGAGACGTCGTCGTCTTCATCGTCGTCGCCTTCGCCATTGATAGAGGCTTGGATTTCTTTTTCAAACTGCGGCTTTGCCTGGGCGGCGCAGTGGTCGATGAGGCGCTCGATCTCGGCATCGGTGACGAAGGCTCCTTGGGCGCGCTCGAGTTTGGCGGAGCCGGGTGGCAGATAGAGCATGTCGCCCTTGCCGACGAGTTTGTCCGCGCCCTTGGTGTCGAGGATGACGCGGGAGTCGAGGGCGGAGGAAACCTGGAAGGCGATGCGCGACGGGATGTTCGCCTTGATGATGCCGGTGACCACGTCCGCCCGCGGCGTCTGGGTGGCGATGATGAGGTGGATGCCGGCGGCACGGGCCTTCTGGGCGATCCGAGCGATGCACATTTCGACATCCGCCGGAGCGGTCTGCATGAGGTCGGCAAGCTCGTCGATCAGGACGACGATGTAGGGAAACTTGGTGGGAATCTGCTCTTCGTAAACTTCCTCGTCCTCGTCATCCGCTTCGGGGCCGAGGTCGCCGTCGCTGAGAGCCGAAGCCAGCGAGTTCATCTCCTCGTCCGGCTCGTCTTCCATCATCGACCACGGTGGCGCCTGGTGGCTGCTAGGGACTGCCGGATCGAGCAATTCACTCGGATCGAACGGAACCTCCGGCTCCGGACCATCATCCATCAGCTCTTCGCCGGCCACTTCCGGCTCCGGCGCGGGGGCTGGCTTTTCCTTCTCCGGGATGGGACGGGAATTGAAGCTGTCGAAATTCCGCACGCCGACTTTGGCGAAGATCTTGTAACGTTTTTCCATCTCGTTGACCACCCACTTGAGGGCGGCCACGGTCTTTTTCGGATCGGTGACGACCGGCACCACGAGGTGCGGCAGCCTGTTATACATCTGCATTTCCACCACCTTGGGGTCCACCATGATGAAGCGCAGCTCGTCCGGGCTGAACTTGAAGAGCATGGACGCGATGATCGAGTTGATGCAGACGGATTTCCCTGAACCCGTCGCTCCCGCCACGAGGCAGTGCGGCATGGCAGCGAGGTCGGCGATGACCGTGTTCCCATAGACATCCTTGCCCAGGGCTAGCGGGATCTTTTTCTTGGAAGAGTTGAAGTCCGTGGAGTAGAGCAGCTCATGGAGCGGCACGGCGACCTTCTTGCTGTTAGCGATCTCGATGCCGACGGTGTCCTTGCCGGGAATCGGTGCGAGGATGTTGATCCGCTCGGCGCAGGTGGCGCGGGCGATGTCCGCTTCCAGCTGCGAGATGCGGGAAACGCGCAGGCCGGTGGACGGATAGATCTCGTAGCGGGTGATGGTCGGGCCGCGGGTGATGGGACCGGCCGTCACTTCGATGCCGAAGGCCTTGAGCGTATCAATGATGATCTGGCGGGTCTCTTCCTTGTGGTCATCATCCGCATCCGAGTCTTCCACCTCGGGCAGCGGATCGAGCAGGTCGAACTCCGGGATCCGGTAGTTAGGGAACCGCCCCTCCTGGAGCCCCTGGTGCTCCGGGGAGGGCTTGCGGCTGAAGGGGTTTTTCCCGATGAGCTCGGGGTCGATGGCGCGGCGCTGGGAGGCATCGATGATCTCAGGCGTGGGAATTTCGCGCAGCGGCAGCAGCGCCTGCGGATCTTCAGCGGCGGCTTTGGCCGAGGTGGCGGATTTGGTGAGCTCGCGGTCCTTGCGGCGTTGTTCGCGCTGGCGCTCGCGCTCGGCGAGCATTTCCGCCTCGCGGGCGGCGACTTTCCCGGTCGCGCTGCGGCTTGCCTGCCAATCATGAAATTTCAGGCGGGCCAGGCGGTAGCAGGCCTTGACGAAACGAACCGGCTGCTGGCCGGTCAGCATGATCAGAGCTAACAGATAGGCACCGCTGGTGAGGATGAGCGTGCCCGTCCTGCCGATGACATTGGTCAGGACGAATCCGCCGAGGCCGTCGCCGATGACGCCGCCGGGACCACTGAGATTGCAGGTTTGCGCCCATTCCTTGAAGAAGAAATCCGCGGCATCCAGCCAGGCGGCCCCCGCCAGCAGGAGGATGCCGAATCCCATCACCGCCCGCGGCCAGATCCGGGCGTCGAAGGCCAGCTTGATGATTCCGAACCAGATGAATCCCACGGACAGCAAATAACCGGCCGCGCCGAATAACAGGATTTGCACGAAACCGAGGATGCCTCCGACCGGGCCGATCAGGTTTTCCCCCGCGACCCCGGACTTGCCGGCCATCGCCTCCAAGGGTCCCCATTTCGGCAGATCCGCCGGGCTGTATTTCACCAACGACAAGAGCAGCAGCAGTCCCGCGGTGATCCAGATGATCCCGGTGATCTCGTTCGACCACCGCGTCGGCTCGGGGACTTCGCCCCGCTTCTTGTTGTCCTTGGCTGCCATGAGGTTCGCTGCGGCGACAGCATTCCCCGACTCGCGGCCGGGGGCAAGATTGTTTTCATAGCCGGAAAATAAGGCTTTCCGAATGAATCCGGGCTTGGACCGCGCGCCGGGCCGGGCGAATCTTCCGCCGTGCGCTTGCTCACGCTGAAAATCCAAGAACCCCTGCCCGGCCTCGTCCTGCCGGAAATGGCGGTCGAGCACGGCCCGGAAGAAGCCGCCCGCCGCTATCGCGCCATCGTGGTGACCACCCTGCGGCAGCTCCGCGGGCTTTCCGACGCGCGGCTGCGGCTGGCCGTCGAGCCGGTTGACGCCGACGAGGCCGTAAGATTCTGGCTACTTCCGCGCCTGGCCAACCGCTGGCAGGCGGAGGATGCGGTTTTCCGCAGCGAGGGCTGGGAAATCGATTTCGGCGGGAAATCCGATGAATTTCCGATCCGGGCGACGGGTGAGATCCTCTGCCCGCAGCTCGGCGCCCGCTGGGTCCATGCCGCGCTGCTCGGACTCGGCCGGACGACTCACCGCGTCGTCGGCCCGGCGGCGGGTGGCGGCGAATATTTCACGGCGCATGCCCCTGAAAACTCCCCGGAGCTTCCGCCGCGGATTCTGCCGGAGCTCCCGGTCATTCAAACCCACGACCACTGGCACCAGGCGCTCAACAGCGCGCTCGGTCCGGCTTTGAAACGCGCTTGGGAAGAGGAAGCATAGGGAACGGACGTTTCCGCCCGCTCCCTAATGATCTCCCCTCTCACAATCCGGCCGGATAGGTTTCGGGAGCCTCGTCCCTCGCCCACTCCGCGCTCCGCTCTAGCGGCTCGACCGCGCGTGTGATGTCGAAGTGCAGCACGGCGTCAAACTGACCGGCGAGGTCGGCCTTGAAATAGTGGCTCTGGCGCTCGGTTTCCGGCAGATAGACCACCCCGATTGCCCGTTCGAGGCGGGGTTCCTTCAAGGCCGCGACCGCCGGATTGTCCTGGGTGAGGTCGAGCCAGAAATTGGGAATCCCCACCTGATGGAAGAGCTGCTCGTAGCTGCCGTCCATTCCCGGGCGCACCTGCTTCCGCTCGGCCGGCAGGTGCCAGCCGGAGGCCGCGGTCACGGTGCCGGTGTAGGTCGTGAACCCGATCAGCTTGCTCTGATACGGAAACGCCTGGCGCACCAGCTGGCCGATGTTCAATTCCCCCCGCCGGGCCATGTCGGTGGCGCGGGCGTCGCCCAAGTGCGAGTTGTGGGCCCACACGACCACCTTCGAGTTGCCGTGGTGGGACTGAAGATGGGCGACGAGTTCCACCAGCGTCTCCATCATGTGCTCGTCGCGCTGGTTCCATGACGAGACGTTCGAGCGGAACATTTTCCGGTAGTATTGCTCGGCGTTTTTCACCAGACGGGCGTTCTGCTCGGCGAAGAAGAACTCGTCCGCCGCGGCCTGGCCGTTGAGCGACATGTATTCAACTTCCTTGGCGCGCAGGTCGGTGAGTTGCTGGATCACCTCGGCACGGCAACTGTCGCCCACGCCCGACCCGACCATCAAACCGTAGTTCTGCGGATCCTTGCCGTAACGGTCGATGCAGCCGTAGAGAGCCCGCGCCTTGGCCGCCTCCTCCGGGTCCCGGCGCTCCAGATAGGCGATGACCTCGTTCATGGACTTGTGGAGACTATACAAATCCAAGCCGTAGAATCCGACCTGATGGTCCAGCGAATACACGTGCTCGTTGTGGTCGCGCAGCCAGCCGATGAAATCGAGCACGTCGGCATTGCGCCACATCCACGCCGGGAAACGCTCGAAGCCGCCGAGGGCGTCCACGCTGTCCACATCGCCGGTCTCGCCGCGGACGTAGCGGTTAATCCGGTAGGCGTCGGGCCAGTCGGCCTCCACGGCCACCGCGTTGAATCCCTTTTCAACGATCAGCCGCTTGGTGATCTCCGCGCGCTCGCGGTAAAACTCATGGGTCCCGTGGGACGCCTCGCCTAGCAGGACCACGCTCGCCCCGCCGATCATTTCGAGAAGCCCGTCGTAATTCTCGGCCTCCCCGGTCAACGGCTTGGCGTGCTCGCGGATGTGGTGGAGCACGCTCTTGCCGGTGAGAACCTCCGCCACCTCCGCCACCTCCGCCACCTTCGCCACGGGAACGCCGGGCGGCGGGGCTGTTTCCGCTAGCAGGAAACGGACCTCCTCGTCGGAGGTCTGGGAGAAATCATCATACCACTGGCCGACGGCGACGAACGGCTCGGGCTCGATCAAGGCTACCACCTCGTCGGCCTCCTCGCCCAGCCGCTCGACCGTGGAGGGCGGAGCGACGGGGACCGCGACGATGATCCGCCTCGCCTTCTGATAGCGCAGCAGTTCCACCGCCGCCGACATGGTCGAGCCGGTGGCGATCCCGTCATCCACGACGATCACCGTGCGCCCGGCGACCTCCGGGGCCGGGCGGGAGTCGCGGTACAGCTTCTCCCTGCGGGCGAGCTCCCCGGTTTCCCGTTTGACCACCGCGTCCACTTGCTTCGGAGTGAGCTGCAGCATCGCGATCAAATCATCGCTCAGCACCTGCACGCCGCCGCTGGCAATGGCGCCCATCGCCACCTCCTCGTGGCCCGGGACGCCGAGTTTCCTAACGATCAGGACGTCCATGGGCTTGTTGAGCGCCTTGGCGACCTCGGCGGCGACGGGCACTCCGCCGCGCGGCAAGGCGAGAATCAGCAGGTTCTCCTCACCGGCGAATTTCGAAAGCGAATCCGCCAGTTGACGACCGGCATCCGCGCGGTCGGTGAAAGTACGTAATGTGGTAGCATTCATGGTCTTCGTTCTTCTATTGGTTAATTGGAGTCAAATGGTTCTCAAACCATGCGGCGGCGAGCTCGGCCACTTTTTCCAAAGCGTCCGGCTCTGCGAAGAGATGGGTGGCGCCGCTGACCAGGATGATTTCCTTCTCGCCCTTCAAGCGCTCCAGCGACTCCTGGTTCCACTCGACGACCGGGTGGTCCAACTCGCCGACGATCAACAAGGTGGGCGCCTTCACCCGGTCCAAAGCGTCTCCCGCGAGATCAGCACGTCCGCCACGGGAAACGACCGCCTGGACCTCCGGAATCTTCGAAGCCGCGACCAGAGCCGCCGCCGCGCCGGTGCTCGCGCCGAAATAACCGATGCCGAGATCCTTGACGTTTTCATCCTGCTGCGCCCAGCGGGTGGCGGCGATCAGCCTCTCCGTCAGAAACGGAATGTTGAAACGCAGCTCGCCGGTGCGGGCTTCCGCCACGGCTTCTTCCGGCGTCAGCAGGTCGAACAACAAAGTCGCGAGCTGCCTGCGGTGCATCTCCCCGGCGACGAGCCGGTTCCGCGGACTCAAGCGGCTGCTGCCGCTGCCGTGCGCGAAGACGACCAGGCCGGTGGCTCCGGCCGGAATTGACACATCACCGTGAAGCACCGCTCCGGGACAAGGGATGCGGACTTCGTGTTCACTGAGGGTTGATAGGTAGGCGTTCATGGTAATCGATGGTTGATACGACCCATATTCCCGGAACGAAAAATCCAGGAAGCGAGCTGTAAAACTTACCATGACTCCGCGTTTCGAGCAACAACTCAAAAACCCGTTTTCAAGAATTTCTCCCTCGCCGCGACCTATAGCCAATTCTTGCGAATGATCCACATTTTCACCGCTTGGGTGAGGATCACATAGCACAGCAGCGTTGCGAGCAGGATTGGCCAATACAGCGGCGGCAAGGCCGTGAAACCCAGCGCCGGCGCAAGCGGCGAGTGCGGCAGCCAGACGGCGATGGACATGACCGCGAGCGTCGTCAGCGTCAGCGGCCAGCTCGCGCGGCTCTGGATGAAGGGGATTTTGCGGGTGCGGATCACGTGCACGACCAGCGTCTGGGTGATCAGCGACTCGACGAACCAGCCGGTTTGAAACAGCGACGCGCGGGCGGGATTCCAACAGTCGAACACGTAAAGCATCACGAGGAAAGTCGTGTAATCGAAGATCGAACTGATCGGCCCGATGAAGAGCACGAATTTCCTGATCTCGCCGATGTGCCACGGCCGCGGCATCGCCGTCTGCTCCGGTCCGACGCTGTCGGTGGGGATCGGCACTTGTGAGAAATCATAGAGCAGGTTGTTCGTCAGCACTTGGATGGGCGCCATCGGCACGAAGGGCAGGAACGCGCTCGCGCCGATGACGCTGAACATGTTGCCGAAGTTAGAACTCGCCCCCATGCGGACGTAGTTGAGGATGTTCACGAACACCTTGCGGCCTTCGATCACGCCGTCATCGAGCACCATCAGGTCCTTTTCCAGCAGGATGACGCCGGCCGCCGCCTTGGCGATATCAACGGCGGAATCCACGGAAATCCCCACGTCGGCGACGTGCAAGGCGGGCGCGTCGTTGATGCCGTCGCCCATGAAGCCGACGACGTGGCCCTTGTGCTGGAGCGCGCGGATGATCCGCTGCTTGTCCGCAGGTGATAGACGGGCGAAGACATGGGTCCGCACGGCGGCCTCCGCGAGTTCGTCATCGCTCATCGTCTCCACCTTGCCGCCGAGCAGGATGTCCGCGGCGTCGAGGCCTACCTGCTGGCAGACCTTGCTGGTCACCAGGTCGTTGTCACCGGTCAGGACCTTGACGGTGACGCCGTGCTTGCCGAGCGCTTTGATCGCCTTGGCCGCGCTGTCCTTCGGCGGATCGAGGAAGGCGACGTAGCCCTTGAGGATCAGGTCGCATTCATCCTCCTTTGAAATGAACTCATCCACTGCTAGATGCTTGTGGGCCACGGCGAGCACCCGGAATCCGTCCGCGCTCAACTGCTGATATTGCTCCATCAGCCCGCCAACGAGCTGCGGCTCCATTGGTGAAACCTTTCCATCCAGCTCGAAGAAACCGCAGCGCGGAAAGATCGCCTCGGGCGCGCCCTTGGTCAGAAGCTGGTGCTCCTTGTCCGGCGTTTCCACCACCACCGACATCATCCGGCGGACGAAATCGAAAGGGATTTCGTCCACCTTGCTGAAGCCCCTGATGATTTCCTCACTCGCATCGCGGTGGTTCAGCACCGCACGGTCGAGCACGTTCTTCAGGCCGGTCTGAAAATGCGCGATCAGATAGGCGTCGCGGAATACTTCGGCGTTCTCCTTTTGCATCACGTCGCAATGCTTTTGCAGGATCACCTGGTCCATCGTCAGCGTGCCGGTCTTGTCGGTGCACAGCACGTCCATCGCGCCGAAGTTCTGGATCGCGTTGAGCTGCTTCACGATGACCTTCTTCCGCGCCATCGCCAGCGCGCCCTTCGACAGGCAGACCGAGACGATCATCGGCAGCATTTCCGGCGTCAGTCCGACGGCGATCGCGATAGAGAAGAAGAACGCCTCGTGCCAGTTGTGCTTGGTGAAGCCGTTGATGAGAAAAACCAGCGGCACCATCACCACCATGAAGCGGATCATCAACCAGGTGAATTGCTTGACGCCCTTGTCGAAACTCGTCGGCTCCGGCTCCTCGGTCATGCTCCGCGCCATGCTGCCGAAGTAGGTCTGCGGGCCCGTCGCCAGAATAACAGCCGTGGCCGCGCCGCTTTCCACGCTGGTCCCGAGGAAACAGATGTTCACCATTTCCAACGGCGAGACCCCCTCCCGCACCTCACGCGCATGCAGCTTCTCCACCGGCATCGATTCACCGGTCAGCGTGCCCTGTGAGATGAACAAATCATTCGCGGAAACCAGACGCACATCCGCCGGGATCATGTCCCCGGCCGAGAGCTCCACCACGTCGCCCGGCACCAGTTGCCTGAGCGGGATTTCCTCCTCCCTGCCCTCGCGCACCACCGCCGCGGTCACCTTGATCATCGCCTTGAGCTTCTCCGCCGCCGCGTCCGCGCGGGTCTCCTGCACCAGACGCAGCAACATGCCGAGCACCACCATCAGGGTCATCACGCTGCCGGCGCGGGCGTCCCCCGTCGCGAAGGAAATCGCCGCCAGCACCCCGAGCAGGACGACCAGCGGATTCCGCGCCGCGGTGAGCAGGCGCCACGGCCAGCCGCGCCGGTCGTTAGCCGCCACCACGTTCGGCCCGGTCTCCGCCCACCGCCTAGCAGCCTCATCCTCGCTCAAGCCCTCCGGAGCCGTCCTCATCCGGGCATAGACCTCGCCCGCTTCCAACCGCGCGACCTCCGCCAAGACCGGCGAAAAGTGGATGGAATGGTCCGCATGCCTCGTCAGCGAAATCGTCCGGCTCAACCTTGGCAGATGATTCATGACCGCGGGAAACTCCCCGCCGAACCGTCATCTATCGCTCATCCCTCCCCTTCCCGTCAAGAACTCAGAAAACTCATCGCGCTCGGAGAATTGCTCGATCAGATGCTCGAAACCTTCCTCCAAAGGACCGGGATCGAACTCCCAAAACTAAATTTCACAACTCTTGCGAAAACCGCGCGATCGTTGTTCCATACGGCCCTTTCAAGTTTCTGCCATGAATCTCAAGCCCGTCCGCATCACCTTTCTCGCCGCCCTGGCTCTCACCGCCTGCGCACCCAACGGCCTGCCTCCCGAGGAGGGCTTGCACCGCTCCGCCACCGCCCATTTACGCGAGGCGCGCAAGCAGACCCTCTCCGCCGAACAACGCGCCGCGCTCTATCTGGACTCCGCGAGGGAGGCGTCCGGATTACTCGACTCCCGCGACTCCGGCGAGTCCGCCCGGGTGATTTATAACAAGGCCGCCGCCGACCTCACCGTGCTGTTGCGCTCCGCCCAGAACGGCAGCCTGTGGAACCGCCTGCTCACGCTGAACTCCGGCGGCACCAGCTACCGGGTGCGCTTCGCCAAGGGAACCCGCGACGGCGTCTGGGGTGCGGATCACTTCACCTCCTTCACCCAGGCCGCCGACGTGGATCTCAAAACCATCGACCGCCGCAACCGCGTGGACGGCATCGGCGGCGCGCTGGTCGGCGTGCGCAAGACCAGCCCGCTGGAACCGTTCTCACCCATGGTAGGCGTCACCGCGCCGGTCACCGCCGTGCTCGATTTCAAAGGCAATGACGTGACGCTTTCCCTGATCGACCCCACGGAAAAAACCAAGTCCCGCGTTGCCGGCCGGGATCGCACGCTGGATGCGGATTTCTCCGCCGCCCTCGCCTACTACCCACAGCAGTCCGAGTTGTGGACGGGCCTGATGGGCGCCCTCCGCGTCTCCCAACAAATGGGAACCACCGGGCTCTACATGCTGCAACCCTACGATCCGGACCGCATCCCGCTCATCTTCGTCCACGGCCTGATTTCCACAGCCCGCATGTGGCGCAACGTGATCAACGAACTCGAAACCGATCCTGTTCTGCGAGAGCGCTACCAATGCTGGGTCTTCTCCTACCCCACCGGAAATCCCCCGCTCTACTCGGCACTCCGGCTCCGCGAGGAACTGGCGAAAGTCCAACAGCACTACCCGGATTCCAAGGACATGGTCCTCGTCGGCCACAGCATGGGCGGCATCCTCGCGCGCACCCAGGTCACCACCGTCGATCGCGCCGCATGGGACGTCATTGGCAAGGACAAGGCCGCCCACTTCTTCGCCAACGTCAAACCCGGCAGCCTCGTCGAACGCTGCATCCTCTTCAAAGCGAACCCGCACGTGGACCGCGCCATCTTCATCTGCACGCCCCACCGCGGCAGCGAAATGGCCATCGGCACGATCGGTGAGCTCGCCATCAAGCTGATTTCACTCCCGGTCGACATCGTCTCCACCACCGCCGGGACGCTTGGTAGCTCGGTGGCCATCATCACCGGCGATCCTAACCGCATGCCCAACAGCATCGACGGCTTGTCCCCGCGCAACCCCACCCTCAAGGTACTCGACAGCCGCCCGATCGAAGTCCCGCACCACTCGATCATCGGCGACCGCGGCAAGGGCGACACGCCTGACAGTTCCGACGGCGTGGTGAAATACTGGAGTTCCCGACTCAAGGGCGCGAAGTCCGAAAAGATCGTCCCCGGCCCGCACGGCGCGTGCGAACTGCCAGAAACCCTCGACGAACTCCGCCGCCTGCTTCAATTGCATTTGAAATCCAATCCAAACTAACAAAAAACAACAATACGACACCATGAAAACCATCCGCACCATCGCCATCGCTTCCAGCCTCGCCGCGCTCTCCGCCTGCTCCCCCATGGGCGAGAGGTCCGCTCGCAACCCCACCGGCGCACAGTTTCTCGACCAAGTCTATGTGGCCCCCGAATACCGCGGCAAGACCGCCTCGCAGCAGTTCTCCAAAGTGTATTTCGCGCCGGTGGCTATCGGCAACCTCAGCCGGCAGGGCTGGTGGACGTCGCAAAGCGCGGTCACGCAAAGCAAGCTTGAAAGCGACGCCCGCAAGCTCGCCGCGCACTTCCGGCGCTCGCTGGCCAACGCCGCGCGCAACGACGCCGGCCGCCGGCTCACCGTGGTCAACCAACCCGGACCCGACACCATGATCATCGAGACGGCCATCACCGAACTGATCCCCGCCAAGGCCTATTGGAACGCCGCCGCCACCACCGCCGGCTTCGTAATTCCCGGAGCCGGGCTGCTCAGCGCCGCCGGCAGCGGCACCATCTCCATCGAGGGCCGCGTGCGCGACGGCGGCAATGGCAAACTCGTTGCCAGCTTCCGCGACCGCATGAAGGACAAGATGGCCGTGGTCAACGTTGACTCCTACACATGGTTTGGCGGCTCCGAGGCGAACCTCGATGAAACAGCCCTCAACATCGCCCGCGTGATCAACGCCAAACCCGGAGTCATCGTCAGCCAGCCCTCGGCCATCACCCTGATCACCTATTAACTGCCCAGGTCGTGAGAAGCATCCTGCCAGCGGCGGATCACGGTGGCCGCAGTTTGATCCGGCACGACCGGGCCGTATTCCTTCTCGAACCCCGCGCGGCGCAGCGTTTCGCGGACGCCGCTGTGGGCTTCCGCCAGACGGAAGCCCATCCCCCGCCCGACCACCGCCTCACGGATTT
>NZ_JBIKBQ010000051.1:0-26065 GCF_058122085.1 Luteolibacter sp.
TTGATCCCCAATCCATGATCACCTATCTCTTTCCCGCGCCCCACCACACCCGCTTAGTTTAGCCCCTCCGTGGTCGAACTTTCGGGTCCGCCTCAAAGGGCGCAAAAGCGGATGCCAACAATCCACTGTGGTTGGCAGCATCGGAACAAACTAACATCAATTGGAAACGTTCACTCCATCACTGTGAATACTTGGTTCTCAACCGCAGAATCAGCCGCGAGGAAACGACGGACCTGAGCAAGGCGGCGATCTTTAGCATAACCGGCGCCGGGGGACGCGGCCCATTGGGTGATTGCGAGGCGCAAAAAAAGACTTCGTGCGTCATGTTTTTTCGCGAATAGCCAATTTGAATCCAGCAACCAAAAATTCATTCGATATAATGCGGAAACGCAACAGCAGTGGCGCACATGATGTATAAAATCGCAGGCTCTACCGATCCATCTGCGGATCGCAGCCGCGCACTCAGCGAGGGCCGGCGGCTGATGCGCGAGGTGGATTGGCTCCATGCCATCCATGCCGCCCCGTCGAGATATCTGCCCATGATCGAATCCGCCCTCGCGCTGGGTGTGCCGGCGCAAGACACCATCCTGCTTGATCTGGACGCGCGCTTCCGCCATTTCCTGTTCTTGTTTCCGAAGAACTCGTATGCCCTCGGCGGCAGGGACGACAAACACACCGCAGCGCTCCAACACCTTGCGGATCTCTTCGGCTACCAGCGCCCTTCCCTCGAGCGCTCCGATCAACTCGCGCACATTCTTCCCCTCGCGCGCGAACTCCTTCACCAGACATCCTGGTATCTGGAGCACATGGGACGCGATGGATTGAATGGCGGCACGGACCTCTGGCAATTATATAGCTCCTACCTGAGCAATGAGATCTGGTATGCCATTCAGGGACTCTCCTCGATCCGCGCCTGGATCATCATATCCCGGCCCATATCCCGGATCATCTCCGGCCGGAATTCACAAGCTTCTCCAATGAACTCGACGAACTCACCAAACGCTATTTCTCGCTGCTGAAAACCCTGCCCGAACCGGATTTCTACCGATACTACCTGCAAATCGCCGACTTCCGCCTGATCCAACGTAACTCCGCCCTGGCAGATGGACTGGTGGACATGGTCACCACCGGCGCATCACCCGCATTGCTCCTGCGCTTGTCGGACAATGACAACCGGCAATTCCAGTGGATGACCACGTGCAGGGAACTTGCAAAGCGGTGAGTTTCTTGCAAGCCGGAGCGTGTTGGAGGATGGCTCGATCTCGCGGTTGTTTGACTGGCAGTCGCACATCAGTTCGCTTGAGCACAATGGCAGCCTGATCCCCTCTGTCCTGTTCTCATCTCAATCCGCACCCGATCTAGCCATCCGGTTCAGCACCTATCACAAGATCTTCCAAATCATCAACCAGCGCGAGGCTTGGGGGAAACTCAAGTCCGAGGTCAACTACGACACCTTCCGCGCCAACATCGGAGCTTATGATCCGTGGGAACTTGCCCGTCTGAAGTCGAACAAATCCAAGGAGAAGCCTTCCAATGGCCGCCCATCGAAATCCGGATCTTCGCGGCAAGAGGCCCACCGGGAACCATGTCAAAACCCGAGGCCAAGCTCCTTCACTCCCTGGTCTTTGGCGCGGGAAAGAACATGCAAAAACAGGACAAGCCCGGGAAAAAACCCACGGCACAACCAAAACCATCACCGCAAGCACCCCTGCATCCCACCTTACTGTCCGACCTGCGCACGACCGGAGCACCCGGCACCATCATCTGGCCGCTGGTGGACAAGACGGATCCGAATCTTCTCTGGGTCTTTCATTTCCCGTCGGATCGCGACGCCATCTGCGTAAACCAGGGCGGCGGCGCTGGTGCCCTGAATTGGGGACCCGTGTATGACAAACGCATCCTCTACACGGCCCCGTGGCTTTTGTGTATCGACTGCCGAAATGGCTCATTGGTTCACAAAATCAACCTCCACAGCGCGGTCGGGGAGGCCTACGGAATCGATATCTCCAACCGCAAATGCGACGTATGGCGGATGGCTCTGGATCAAACCAAGGACAGCATCCTCACCAGCGTCGGCTGGCATGATCAAAACTATTCCGGCAACAAAATGGGATCGTTGATCATCGACAAGAAATCCGGCAAAGCACATCCGATTCCACGGAATCCCGAAATCTCTGAAGGCGAGGGCGATGCCTCGTTGGACATGTGGGACCGAAACAACGGCGTGGCCGCCGTGGGGGATCACTTCTTCCTCGACGAGGCGGGCGAATGGACCGGCGGCGCCATCAAGGGCATCCGGTCGGATGATCTCGCAATCTTCCAGGTGTTTCCGGATCTCTCGGTCAAACCGCTAACCCTGATGGGCCGCCGTCCGGAGCTCACGCCCTTCGACGCGCAGAACCGCGCTCCCATCTCGATCACCCCGCATGGCAAGCGGCTCATGGTGATCCATCCATCGACCATCGCCGAATACGATCCGGTTGCGAATGACTGGACCATCACCGCATCCCTGCCGACCGAAAAACCGACCAACAAACACACCAATGCCGTGGCGGATGCCCAATACTGGGAATACCTCCGTTCACTCAATGAAGTTCGGATGAACGGCAAATCCACCGGATGGATCGCCCTATCTTGGTGGCACCCCTCGAAACATCCCCGTTTCTTCCGTTTCTTTGAAAACCCCCAAAAAACCGGGCACTACGCGGCTCCTGGGCACTGGCAGGCAACAATCCCGTTTTCCGGGTTGCAGCAGCGCTGCCAATCCCTAGCCTGCTGAAAACAATTTCTCCATGGCCAATCCGATCGCCCGCCCTCTCAACAAACGCGTGCTCCTCATGGGCACCTGCCTTTGCGACGCCTTCTACGACGACACCGCCAAGGCGACCGTCGAAGTCCTCGAGCACCTTGGCTTGACTGTCGAATTTCCCGACAACCAAACCTGCTGCGGCCAGCCGGCCTTCAACTCCGGCGACTGGACCGCCTCGCGCAAAGTCGCCCGCCACACCGCCAGCGTTTTCGCCGGCGAGCTGCCCGTCATCGTCCCGTCCGGCTCCTGCGCGGCGATGAACTTCCACGGCAACCTCCTCCAATTCGAGGAGAATCCGGACCCCGCCATCACCTCCCTCGCCAAGCGCACCTGGGAAGTCATGGACTTCATTTACAACGGCCTGGGCATCAAAACCTGGCCTGGAAAATTCGGCAAACCCACTCGTCTCGCATTCCACCGCTCCTGCCACGCCCGCGGCACCGGCACCGGCGAGGCCGTCCGCACCCTGCTTGCCTCCATCGAAAACGCGGAGGTCGTCCCCTTCGGCGAGGCCGAGCAGTGCTGCGGTTTCGGCGGCACCTTTTCCGTCACCTTCCCGCACATTTCCGGAAAAATGGGCACCCTCAAGCTCGACAGGATCCTCGACATCCAGCCGGACCTGCTCGTCGGCATCGACATGTCCTGCCTCATGCACCTCAGCGGCCTCGCCCAGACCCAGGGCCGCCCCGTCAAACACCTCCACGCCATCCAAGTCCTCCGCGACACACTCCCATGATCGGCAACCAACTCATCGACGAATACGCCCGGAACATCACTGACGAGAAACAGCAATCCGTCATCAACGGATCCGCCGCCGGCACCGAGAAGCGCTATCAGGTGCTCCACAAGGACTATCCGGATCCCGACGCGATCCGCAAGCTCGCCGCCTCCATCAAGGACCACACACTCCACCACCTCGGCGACTACCTCGCCAAGGCCGAGCAGGCGCTCGTTTCCCGCGGCGTGAACGTCCATTTCGCCTCCACCGACGAGGACGCGCGCCAGACGATCCTATCCATCCTGCGAGGCCACGGCGTCACCCAGCTCACCAAGTCCAAGTCGATGGCGGCCGAGGAAATCCACCTCAACCCGTTTTTGATCGAAAACGGCGTCGAGTGCCTCGAGTCCGACCTCGGCGAGTTCATCATCCAGCTCGATAACGACGAACCCTCGCACATCGTCAAACCGATCATCCACAAAAACCGCCGGGAAATCGCCGAGACTTTCCAGCGCGAGGGCATCGCCGCCGATTACAACGACGATCCGGAAACGATCACCCGCCGCGCCCGCGTCTATCTGCGGGAGAAATACATGCAGGCGCAGGCCGGCATTACTGGCGGCAACTTCGTCTGTGCCGACACCGGCCGCGTCGCCCTCGTCACCAACGAAGGCAACTCCCGCTTCGGGATGGCCCCCGTGGGCGTGCACATCGCGCTCATCGGCATCGAGAAAATCATCCCGCAGGAAAAGGACCTCGCGGTTTTCCTCAACCTGCTAGGCCGCTCCGCCACCGGCCAACAGCTCACCGTTTACACCGAGTTCATCAACGGCCCGAAATCCGCCAACCAGCCGGACGGCCCCGAGCACATGCACGTCGTCTTCATGGACAACGGCCGCACCGACGTGCTCGCCTCGAACTGCAAGGAAATCCTCCGCTGCATCCGCTGCGGTGCCTGCCAGAACGTCTGCCCGGTCTATCGGCAAGCGTCCGGCCACGCCTACCGCTCCACCTACGGCGGTCCTGTCGGCGCGGTTCTGTCACCCATCCTTTTCGGCAGCCGCTTCCCCGAGCTCGCGGATCTTCCCAAAGCCTCCTCGCTCTGCGGAGCGTGCAACGAAGTCTGCCCCGTGGACATCCCGATCCCGGACCTGCTGCTGCGGCTGCGCGACAAGGCGCACCGCGAGCACATCCACTCGCCCGCCGCCATTCCGATGTCGCCCTTCGCCACCCTCGCCACCTCGCCCTCGCTCTGGCGCACCGCGATGACCATGTCCAAGGCGATGAACCACCTGCCCATCCAGGTCGCGCCGATCAAACCGCTCCAGGATTGGTTAGGCCAGCGGACCCTTCCGGATTCCCACGGCGGCGATTTCAGGAAGTGGTATAAAGGGCGCAAGAAGGGGTGACAGCCCGCTGCGCCTACTTCTTTTTCCCCTTTGCGCCGGGCTTCCGGGGCTCGGCGGGATAGAGGATTTTCGGATTTTCCACCTGGCCGGCCGGACGCCGGGCGGGGGGCGCGGAACCGCCGATCTCAGCGCTCATTTTTTCCGCGAGGGTCGTCAACTTGCCGACGATTTCGGGATTTGAGGCGGCCACGGTGGTTTGCTCGCCGATTTCCGCATCGAGGTTGTAGAGGCGGGGCGTCTTGGTGTCGGCGTCGGGCTTGACGGCCCGGCCCATGGTCTCGTTTTGCGGGACAAGGGCGAGCTTCCACGGTCCCTGACGGACGGCCTGGAGCTGGTATCCTGAAAAGTAATAATGCCCGTCCCGTGGGGAGGTTTTGGTTTTGCCAAAAAGCAGCGGCGAGATGTCCCGGCCGTCGATCACGGGTTGATCCGGGACGGTGCCGCCGGCGAGCGCGACCGCGGTGGGCAGGAGATCGATGGTACCCGCGACGGCGTCAACGCTGGTGTTAGGCGCGATTTTTCCCGGCCACCAGGCGATGGTCGGCACGCGCACGCCGCCTTCCCAAGTGCTGCCCTTGCCGCCACGCAGCGGGCCGGCGCTGCCGCTATCAGCTTCTTTGATCAGCCACGGGCCGTTGTCGCTGGTGAAGACGACGAGGGTGTTTTCCGAGAGTTTGAGCTCGCGCAGGGTGTCGAGCACGCGGCCGGTGCTCCAGTCAACCTCCTTGATCCAGTCGCCGACGCGTCCGTTGGAGGATTTGCCGCGGAAGGCCTCCCCCGGATAGATCGGGGTGTGGATGGCGGTGTGCGGAAGATAGAGCAAGAACGGCTTGTCCTTGTTTGCGGTGATGAACTGAACGGCTTCATCGGTATAACGCTCGACAATGCGGCTTTGCTGTTCGTCGGTGAGCAATTCCAAGACTTTGTCATCCCGCAGCAGGGGAACCACGCGATTGCCGGTGTCGGTGGATTTGACCTGCATGTCGTTGGAATAAGGAATGCCGAAGTAGTGGTCGAAGCCTTGCCGGGTTGGCAGGAACTCCGGTTGGTCGCCGACGTGCCACTTGCCGATGCACATGGTCGCGTAGCCGCGCTCCTTGAGTCGCTCGGCGATGGTGTGTTCCGTTGGGTTCAAGCCTTTGCCGCCGCCAGGGCCATAGACGCCCGGCACGTCGATGCGCGCTCCGTAGCAACCGGTGAGCAACTGCGCGCGGGAAACCGAGCAGACCGGGGCCGCGTAAAACGAGGTGAGTTTCATGCCTTCGCTCGCCATCCGGTCGAGGTTGGGAGTTTTCTGTTGGGTGGCGCCAAAGGGGCCGATGTCGGCATAGCCCATGTCATCGATGAAGATGATGACGATGTTGGGAGGCGCGGCGGCAGACAAGGCACCGAGAGTGCCGAGAAACAAAAAGAGGCTGAGCAGTGGTTTCATTTGGGGACAGGAGGGGCGAATTGAATGCCTACCCATCTCGGCGGCGCTTCTTTCAATTTCCCAAGTGCGGAACCGTGCTCAATCCCGGCTCTTTTCCCCATGCTCTTCCGGCAGCTCGCATCGAATGCGGTTGATCCAGAAAGCCGGAATCCCCCTCCCCGCGCTTCGGGCTTGATCTTGAATGCCGGCCACCCTCTGATCGTGCGCCCCATTCGACCACGACCATGAAACTCGAAACCCTCTGCCTTCACGCCGGTTATTCCTCGGATCCCACCACCCAAGCCTGCGCGGTTCCCATCTACCGCACCGCGTCCTATGTTTTCAAAAACACCGAGCACGCCGCCAATCTCTTCGCCCTGCGCGAACTCGGGAACATCTACACCCGCCTGATGAACCCCACCCACGACGTGCTCGAGCAGCGCGTCGCGGCGCTCGAAGGCGGTGCCGCCGGCCTCGCCGTCTCCTCCGGCACCTCGGCGATTTTCTACTCGATCATCAATCTCGCCCAAGCCGGCGACAACATCGTCTCCGCCCGGAACCTCTACGGTGGCACTTACACGCAGTTCAAAAACATCCTGCCCGCGCTCGGCATCGAGGTCCGCTTCGTGGATTCCAACAACCCGGAAAATTTCGCCGCCGCCATCGACGGCAAGACCCGCGCGCTGTTCTGCGAGTCCGTTTCGAATCCATCGCTGGAAATCTCCGACATCGAGGCGATTTCAAAAATCGCCCACGTCCACGGCCTGCCGCTCATCGTCGATTCCACCTTCTCCACACCTTACCTCACCAAACCGATCGAGCACGGTGCGGACATTGTCGTCCACTCGCTTACCAAGTGGCTCGGCGGCCACGGCACCAGCATCGGCGGCATCGTCATCGACTCCGGGAAATTCAACTGGGCCGGCGGCAAACATCCGCTTTTCGACGAAGCCGACGGCTCCTATCACGGTCTCCGGTGGGGCCACGACCTGCCCGCGCCACTTGCGCCGCTCGCCTATATTTTGAGAATGCGCACCGGCCCGTTGCGCAACCTCGGCGCCTGCCTCTCGCCCGACAACGCCTGGCAATCGCTCCAAGGCATCGAAACCCTGCCCCTCCGGATGGAGCGGCATTGCGAGAATTCCCTCGCCGTCGCCAAGCACCTGCAAGCCCATCCTGCCGTCGAGTGGGTCCGCTTCCCCGGCCTGCCCGGCGACAGCCAGGACGCGCTCAACGACAAATACCTCCGCGGCAAAGGCGGCTCAATGGTCGTCTTCGGCATCAAGGGCGGTGCCTCTGCGGGAACAAAATTCATCGACTCCCTCAAGCTCTTCAAACACCTCGCCAACGTCGGCGACGCAAAGTCGCTCGCGATCCACCCGGCGACCACCACCCACTCGCAGCTCAGCCAGGAGCAACTGCTTGCCGCCGGCATTCCGCCCGAGCTCATCCGACTCTCCGTCGGCATCGAACACATCGACGACATCCTCGCCGATCTCGACCAAGCCCTCGCCACCGCCCACTGAAATCCAGCATGTCCCGCGCCGACATCTTCGCCAAAATCGAATCCGCCAACGCCGCTTTGAAAACCAAAGCTGCCTATCCGGACTACGACATGTCACTCGTCCACTCGCTTCCGAAGTTGGAAGGCAGCGACCTCTGGGAAATCTTTTCACGCAATTTCAAATACGTGAATGGCAAGACGATGACCTCCACCGCCGAACTCGTCGCTTTCCTTCTGGAAACCAAGCAACTTCACGGCTACTGCGATCCCGCGCTCTACGACGCCGTCGGCAGCCAACTCGCCGCCGCCGGACTGACCGTGGAAACCGAATATCACCGCGACCGCTACGACGACTATCAATTCGGCATCACCCGCGCCACCGGAGCCATCGCGGAGTCCGGCTCCGTCATCATCGACGACAACCGCACGTCCAGCCGCCTCGCCGCGCTTTCGCCATGGGTCCACGTGGCCGTGCTCGTGCGCTCGGAAATCCACCGCACCATCCCGGATGCCATCGCCGCTTTCGGCGACAGCCCGAACATCATCTGGTGCACCGGACCATCCAAGACCGCCGACGTCGAGGGCATCCTCATCGAAGGCGTCCACGGCCCCGGCGAGCAGATCGCGTTGCTGATGTAGTGGCGATCACCGGTCGCCGCGTCATTCATTTATGACCACCCTCCCACCTCCGCCCCAGCCATCGGCAGTCCTCTCATTCGATTTCGACGGGACCTTGCACCACGCGGCGGGAAACCCGCCTGTGCCTGTCGAGTTCTTCACACTCATCCGCAAACTCCGCGAGAAACAAGGCGTGATCTGGGGCATCAACACCGGCCGCTCCATGGAGCACATGGTCGAGGGATTCATGGAAAGCAGCTTCCCTTTCCTGCCGGACTGGGTGGTCGCCCGCGAACGTGAAATCCATTTCCCTAACTCTTCCGGACGCTGGCTTCCCCACCTGAAATGGAACAAACTCTGTGAGAAGGAAATCGACGACCTCTTCAAGCACACCCGCAAGCTCCTGAGCCACATCCGCCAGCAGGTCGAGCAACACACCGGCGCGCAATGGATCGCAATGACCGGCGAACCCGCAGGCGTCATCTCCCAGTCCGAGGAGGAAATGGAATGGATCGTCGACCGCATCGAACCTCTCGTCGCCGCCGAGCCCCACCTCACCTGGCAGCGGAACTCGATCTACCTGCGTTTCGGCCACCGGGATTTCCAGAAAGGCAGCAGCCTGAGTCAGGTCGCCAAACACTACAGCCTGACCGCCGCCGCTTGCTTTGCCATCGGCGACAGCCACAACGATCTCGAAATGCTCGACCCCGCCCACGCAGCGATGACCGCCTGCCCGGCCAATGCGATCGCCGCCGTCCGGGACAAAGTCACCGCCACCGGCGGCCTCATCACCCAGGCCGCCCACGGCCGCGGCTCCATCGAGGCCGTGCGGCACTATTTCCTCCGGCACCAAATCCAGGAAGACTAACAAAATATCCGGCCCAGTGCGGGCGGCCTCGAGCCGGCCGCGACGTAAAGCAAGGGACGCAGCGTCCCCAGCAGCTTGCGGGTGGCAAGACTGTCGCGGCACAGCGCGCGAATCACGTGAACGCCGCCCGCGAGCGGTCCATGGCCGAGATAGGTATCTTCCGATTTCAGCGCATCCAGCGCTTCCACCGGCCAATTTGCAGCCATCTCCCCGGCGGCATAAACCGAGAGATAATGCGCGGCGGGGAACTTCGCGCGAAGCGCTTCCAAGCTATCATCATCGGGCCGCAGATCGTATCCCTCACGGGCGATGAGACTGCCCCCGAGAGTCAGGTCCAACTCCCAGCGGAGATGCTGATAGGCGAAAACCTCCCCCATCGCCACACGGCCGGGTGTGATCCAGTCGAAGAAAAGCAGGCTCGCCGCCGGATGCAGGTCGATCATCGTGCGCTGCACATACCTCGCCCCGGCATGCGGGATGAACGGCTCGGGAATCCACTCGAGGGAGGCGTTTTCCTCGACCCGGAACTTCTGACAGCTCACCGCCGCCGCGCCGGACCGCGTTCGATAGACGCGGGACGCCGACGGAGTGCTGAGCACCAGCTTCGCGCCGGGAGCTACGTGAATATCCGTCTCAAGATGGTCACCATCAAAGAATCCGGCCGTCGGATTAACGATGCTTTGCACGAGATGCCCGTGATCGACATGCGATTTGCTGAGGTGCACCGGCGCCCGGAAACTCTGGCGGGCGATGAACGGCACGCCGTCGGCACGGCTCTCGCAGCGGAGGTGCAGATGGCCGTCAAGGGCGGTGCCCGACACCGGGAGCGCGGAATTCATTCCGCGCGGAATGAATTCCGCGCTCCAATTCTGGCCAACACCCGAAAACGACCAATCCTCCGGTTTTCCGCAAAGCTTGGCATTCACCGGATTATTCCGGATATAAACTTGGGCGTTCTGAAGATGATCCAAATCCCGGATGAATCTGTCATGATACTCCGCCATCCACAACGAGCCGGTTCGCCCCTCCAGCCGGTTGATCTCAATCGCGGTCGGACCTTTCCAATGCTTGACAATCCTCCCCAAGGCGACATCCCCCGTCAGTCGAACAAGCACATGCACATGATTCGGCATCACGCACCAGTCAATGAGCTTGTAATGGGTGCCGTGTCCCTTGATCAGAGCGTCCTGCACGACCTTGGCATGCGCCGGCTTACCTAGCAGACAACTCCCGTGGCCTGCGTCCTCGTAACGGGAAATCCGCTGTTGAAGATCTGCCTGCGCCTTCTGGGAAACCTGAGGATCCAGGCTGTTGATCGCTGTGAGAAATTCCCCCCGCCATTCGCTAACCACTTGATTCGGCAGCGAGTCCGCCAGGCGAAACGTGATGGCCTGCACGGAATCCGCGAAGTCCCAATGCGGGAGATAGCCGCGGCTATGAATGCCTTTGTGGGTCATGACAATTGGAGCGCGGAATTTATTCCGCGCGAGAATTGGAGGTTTCGCGCGGAATAAATTCCGCGCTCCAGTTACACAAACAGATACTCATGCTTCAACCAGGCGATTAGGTCATCCTTGCCCTTTTCGGATTTCAGATCAGCGAACAGGAACGGGCGATTGCCGCGCTGCATTTTTGAATCACGCGCCATGACTTCGAGGTCGGCCCCGACATACGGCGCAAGGTCGGTTTTATTAATGAGCAGAAGATCACTGGTCCGGATGGCCGGGCCGCCCTTGCGCGGGATCTTGTCCCCTTCCGCGACGTCGATCACGTAGATGTAGGCATCGACAAGTTCGGGTGAAAACGTGGCGGATAGATTGTCGCCGCCGCTTTCGATGAGAATGAGCTTCAGGTCAGGATGGCGGTTTTCGAGATCGATCACGGCGGCCATGTTCATGCTGGTGTCGTCCCGGATCGCGGTGTGCGGGCAGCCGCCGGTTTCCACACCGATGACGCGACCGGCCGGCAGCACGCCCTCGCGGAGAAGGAACTCGGCATCCTCGCGGGTGTAGATATCGTTAGTGATGACGGCGAGCGAGACCTCATCCTTGAGCCATTGGCTGAGGCGGAGGACGCACATCGTCTTCCCGGAACCGACCGGGCCGCCGACACCAAGGCGGAACGGACGCTTTTTCAAATCAGGAGATGAAGAGTCTTGCATGGGCGCGGGCATGGCGGAGTGAGGCGATTTCGAGAAGCGGATTGAACCAGCCGTCCACCGGCCGGGAAAGGGAAACGTCGATTTCCCCGCCGAGCTCCGTGAGCGTGCGGCGGACGATTTGCTGGCAGGCTGTCTGGCCGATGCGCATGAGCTTCATCGACGCGGCGGAAAGTCCGGCGATCGACTGGAAGGCAAACGCGCGGGCTGCCTGGCCGACGGGAACGCCCGAAAGCTCCAGCGCGGTGACGACAAGATGGTGGCTGCGTGGCGAACGCTCGCGACAGCGGAGAACAAGCGGACTGGAATCAAGCTGCGCGAGAAGATCGAGCCGTTGCGAACCGATTCGGCGGGAGGCGTCGCGCAGTTCCGCCGGGATTCGCCAGGCGTCGAGCTCGCCATCCAGCGCGAGAAGTCCGTCCACATCTCCTGCGCAGGCAGCGGCATGGGCGCGAGCGAAGAATGGAATCTCGAAGGTAAGCAGCGCGGGCAGGATTTGCTTTCGCAGGAAGTTTTCAAGATCCCCCGCAGTTTGAACAACACCGGATTCGACCAATTCCTCGAGGCCGAACGAGTGCGCGTAAGCACCCGACGGATAGGCTGTGTCATTCGCCTGAAGCAGCCAGAGCCATGGATCGGAGGTCATGGGGTGTGAGCCATGGCTTTCATGGGCGTGAAAACGACATCAGGTTCGGTGTACGGCCAGCCCTCGCGCTCGAGGAGCTGAGTCATGGCCTCATCATGCAGAACCCGGACGCTGTGATCGAGAATCTGGGCAGGCAGGTGAAGGTTACCCACTTTCCAAGCAACCAACGCGGCTTGCGCAGGTGACTCCAACGAAATTTCATAAACGGCCTCGGGCAACTGGTGGACGATGTAGTCGATTCCCGCTTGGTGATAAATCACACAGCCATCAGTGAGGCGCGTTTCCAGATCGAATCCAAACTCTGTTCCGTCCTCCGCGACTCCCCTCCAGCGGCGCTTCAAAAACAGCCGGCGCTCGGCGGCGAGGGATATCTGCTTTTCCGGCGGCAAATCGGAGGCCGTAGCGAGGGCGTGCTGGATGACATGCATGGCCCGGATCTAAAAAAGGAAATAGCGCTGGGCCATCGGCAACACGGACATCGGCTCGCAACGCAGTTCGCGGCCGTCTGCCGTGACCGTGTAGGTGTCCGGATCGACGGTGATGACCGGCAAGGCGTCGTTGAACGGGAGGTCTCGCTTGGTCACAGAGCGGCAGTTTTTCACGGCAACGAGTCGCTTGGTCAGACCGAGGTTTTCGAGCGCGCCGGATTCCAGCGAGGCGGCGCTGACGAAGGTGACCGAGGTGGCGGCGATGGCCTGCCCGAAAGCGCCGAACTGCGGACGATACATCGTCGGCTGCGGCGTGGGAATGGAGGCGTTAGGATCGCCCATGTTCGCCCAGGCGATGAGACCACCTTTAAGAATGGTCTCCGGCTTGACGCCGAAGAACGCCGGTTTCCAGATGACGATGTCCGCGAGTTTTCCCACCTCGATACTGCCGACTTCGTGGGCGATGCCGTGGGTGATTGCGGGACAAATCGTGTATTTCGCGACGTAGCGGAGCGCGCGGAAATTGTCGGCGGCGGGATGTGACGGACCTTCGAGCTTGCCGAACTGGACCTTCATCTTGTGCGCCGTCTGCCAGGTGCGGGTGATCGTCTCGCCGATGCGGCCCATCGCCTGGCTGTCCGATGACATCATGGAAATCGCGCCCAAGTCGTGGAGGAGATCCTCCGCGGCGATGGTCTCGGGGCGGATCCGGCTCTCCGCGAAGGCGACGTCTTCCGGGATGCGCGAGTCGAGGTGGTGGCAGACCATGAGCATGTCGAGATGCTCGTCGATGGTGTTGGTCGTGAACGGCCGGGTCGGGTTGGTGGAGGACGGCAGGACGTTGGCCTCGCCGCAGACGCGGATGATGTCGGGCGCGTGGCCGCCGCCGGCACCTTCGGAGTGATAGGTGTGGATCGTGCGCCCTTTGAAGGCGGCGAGGGTGCTTTCGACAAAGCCGGCTTCGTTGAGAGTGTCGGTGTGGATGGCGACCTGGATGTCGAACTCATCAGCTACGGTTAGACATGTATCGATGGCGGCGGGAGTGGTGCCCCAGTCCTCATGGAGCTTGAGCCCGATGACGCCTGCCAGAACCTGCTCGCGGAGGGGTTCCGGTGAGGAGCAATTCCCTTTTCCGAGGAAACCGAGGTTGACGGGAAACGCCTCGGCACTTTCGAGCATCCGGTGGATGTTCCATTTTCCCGGCGTGCACGTCGTCGCATAGGTTCCATGCGCCGGGCCGGTGCCGCCGCCGATGAGCGTGGTGACGCCGCTGGCGATGGCATGCTCGATTTGCTGCGGGCAGACGAAATGAATGTGCGTGTCGATCCCTCCGGCGGTGACGATGCAGCCTTCGCCCGCGATGACCTCGGTGGAAGCTCCGATGGTCATGGTGATGCCGTCCTGCAGCAGCGGATTTCCCGCATGGCCGATGCCGACGATGCGGCCGTGTTTGATACCGATGTCCGCCTTGATCACGCCTTGGGCGGCGTCGAGGACGAGGGCGTTGGTGATGACGAGATCAAGAGAATCCGCATCGAGCGCGAGCGGGGACTGCGCCATGCCGTCGCGGATGACCTTGCCGCCGCCGAATTTCACTTCGTTGCCATAGCCGCCGGCTTCGGCGACTAGATCGCGCTCGACCTCGATGAAAAGCGCTGTATCTGCCAGCCGGACCTGGTCACCCGTGGTGGGGCCGAACATGCCTGCGTAATTGGCGCGGGTTTGTTTCATGAGTCGAGCGGGCCGTTGACGAGATTGTTAAGACCGTGCACTTCGCGGGTTCCGGCAAGCGCGACCAAGGGGACTTCACGGGTGTCGCCGGGTTCGAAGCGGATGGCGGTGCCGGCCGGAATGTTAAGTCGGAACCCACGCGCGGCGGCGCGGTCGAAATGCAGGGAGGAATTCACTTCGGCGAAATGAAAATGGCTGCCCACTTGGATGGGTCGGTCGCCGGTGTTGGCCACCACGACATTCAGCTTGGCGAGACCCGGATTCAGGATCAAATCCGGGGCTCCTAACGGGGTGATGATTTCGCCGGGGATCATCTGACGGGATTGTGAACGGTGACGAGCTTGGTGCCGTCCGGGAAGGTGGCTTCCACCTGCACGTCGTGAATCATTTCCGCCACGCCTTCCATGACTTCATCGCGGGAAATCAGGGTGGTGCCGTAGTTCATGAGCTCTGAAACCGATTTCCCGTCGCGCGCGCCTTCGAGCAGCTCGGCGGTGATCAGAGCTACGGCTTCCGGGTAGTTGAGCTTCAGCCCGCGCGCGCGGCGGCGACTGGCGAGATCACCGGCCACGACGATGAGCAGCTTTTCTTGTTCGCGCGGGGAAAGATGCATCGGCGCGGACGATTAGAGAACGGGGAGCAGGCAGAGCGAACCCAACGCCGCGGCGAGAGCGCTGATCCGGACACCGCGTTTTCCATGAAGGCAGGCGACTGCGACGCTTGAGATGACCAATCCCGCGAGCAGGTAATCGAAGGCTCCATGCGAGTGGAAAAACGTGGCCCTCAGAAAATCAAATTCATCGGTCTCATCCGGGTGGTAATGCCCAGGGTGCGCGGACAGCAATGAAGGACAAAAACAAACTCCCGCGGAAAGCACGCGGGCGGCGGACTGACGCCAATCAGACGTAAGGAAAATTTTCATAGGCGGATGAAGGGACAGAATGAGAGTGAGCAGCGCTCATGCCAAGCGGGTAATGAAAAACCATGCCCCCGGGGGGAGGCATGGTTTAATAACCGTAAGCAACCGAAAACCAAATCAGTTCTACTTGTAGGTACCCTTCAGGAATGGCTCGCCGACGACATCCTTGAATTCCTTGAGGATCTTGAATTGTCCGTCCGCGCGAGTTTCACCGATGAAGACGTTCTTGGTAAGGTGATGATTCTTTTGGGTAGTCACCTTGCCGCCTGGGCCGTCGAACGAGATGCCGCCCTTGAGAGCCGCCATCACCTTCTCCACCTCGAATGAGCCGGCCTTTTCAACAGCGGCCTTCCAGAGATAGACACCGTTGTAGGAAAGCACCATCGGCGAGCAAGTCACGCGGCCTTCTTTGACAATGCCGGGAACGTCCGACTTGGCGAGCCAGGCTTGGAAGTTTTTGATGAACTTGGCGTTCGCCGGGCTTTTGATCGACTGGAAGTAAGTCCAGCATCCGAGTTGGCCGACAAGCTGGCTGGCAGGAAGTCCGCGGAACTCGTCTTCGGAGACCGAGAAGCTAACCACCGGGCAGGATTCCGCATCGAGTCCGGCAGCAGCATACTCCTTGAAGAAGGGCACGTTGGTGTCGCCGTTGAGCGTGCTGATGATGCAGGCGTCGCCGCTGGCGGCGAATTGCTTGATCTCGGAGACAATTTGCTGATAGTCGGTGTGACCGAACGGCGTGTATTTACCGGCGGAGATGATCTTGCCGCTGGCATCCTTGGTGAATCCACCGCCGATGTTTTCAAGACGCACTCCCTTGCTGAGGAGATACTCAAGAAGGATCAGGTTGGTGGTCTGAGGATAAACATAGTCCGAGCCGATCAGGTAGAACTTCTTCTTACCTTCTTCGAGCAAGTAATCAACCGCGGGCGTCGCCTGCTGGTTGACGGCCTCGGCGGTGTAAAAAATGTTCGAGGACATTTCCTCGCCTTCGTATTGCACCGGGTAGAAGAGCAGGCCCTTCTTTTCCTCGAACACCGGAAGCACCGACTTGCGGCTCACCGATGTCCAGCAACCGAACGTCACCGAGACCTTGTCCTGGTCAAGCAGCTGCTTGGCTTTTTCAGCGAAGAGCGGCCAGTTCGAAGCGCCGTCCACGACGACGGGCTCAATCTTCTTGCCCATCACACCGCCAGCGGCGTTGATTTCGTCGAAGGTGAAAAGCAGGACGTCGCGGAGGGAGGTTTCACTGATGGCCATGGTTCCACTGAGCGAGTGGAGCACGCCGACTTTGACGGCTTCTGCCGCTTGCGCGGAAACACCGGTGAGGGCAATCGCAGCAAGTGCGGAGGGGATGAATTTAGGGATCATTGGATTAGAATGTTTGTATTGGATCGTGAAATTGGAAACAACTCGTTTGAAAAAGCAGGCGGGAGAGCATCGATACCGGATGATCCATAGGACTCTCCCGCCGCAACCGTTTAATACCAGGAAATGGGATTAAAATTTGACCAGAGCTTGGACGCCGGTGAAGAGGATATCCGCATCTTCCACATCGGTGTAGCTGACTTCGCCACGGAGCGTGAAGTGCTCATTGAAGGCGTAGCTTGGCGCGATCGTGTATTTGTAGGCAGTCGTGTCGAAGGTTTGCACATCGTCATAGCCAAAGCGGAACACTGTCGAGAACTTCTCAGTGAAGGCGTATTGCAGGAAAGCGAGCCCCTGAGTACCGAACGCGGCACCGTTGTCGCAATAGGCGAGTTCTGCGGCAACTGTCATTTTGTCCGAAAGCGCATAACTCGCCCAGACATCATAAGTGACGAAATCATCCACCGGAACACCTTCAATGTCATCAGAGGTGTCATAAGCAATACCGCCCCAGAGCGTCAGCTTTTCGATTCCCTTATAGACGACATAAGCTTCGTAACCCAGACCGTTGCCATAGTCTTCGTCACCACCCCAGAAAGTATTATCGCCACCGCGGATGGAGTCGGAAACATTGAAGCCAGCGCCAAACACGTCGGTCGTGTATTCAAATTTGATCCCGGTGTGGTAGGCGGGAATCGCTCCCAGGAAATTGTTCGCATAGGACATTTGTGCCATGTTCACCGCGTCAAATGCTTCGTACCCAAGCCAGCTCAGATACTTACCCCCCGTAACGGAAAAATCACCGGCCTTGTAGGTGACATACGCGTCTAGGATACCCGCATCACTGCCGGCTCCAAACGCATCATTGTCATTAACCGGCGAGAAGAAGAGGCTCGCGTAAGCCGTGAAGGATCCCTTGGTTGCTTCGAGCCCGAGCTTCACGGCATCGAATGGAGTGCCTGCGTCGAACAACGTATCTTCATCAAAATCTCCTAGATCAGAATCCACCTCCGTGTGGATATAAGATACGGCAGCGTAGCCGCTGACCTTCAACCAATCCGGAGTCGGCACCAATGACGGAGCTGCCACCGTCTCGGTTCCGGCCATCGCGCCTGCGGTGCCGAGCGCCATTGCCAACGGCAAGTGAAACTTACTGAATCGTGTTTTGTTTTTCATTTTCGATAGGTATTGTTGCTTTATTGGCGGGATTCCGCTCATGGGTTTAGGTAGCTCTATTCATGCCAAATCTCAGGGTTTCATTAGCAAAAAATGTGAATTCGGCGGACAGGATCGGCTTTTTTCAAGTCATGATGAGCGCTCGTCATACATGGCAGCCATGAACATGAATCGACCGCATCATCGACTACCGCTTCCATCAAACCGTCAGAAATTCTTTGACGATCTCGTCGGTGAGGCCGGTCATTTCACCCGCTGCGGCAACGGCACCGCGCTCGAGAATGGCGAAGTCGTCGCCGAGTTCCTTGCAGAAGTCGAGATACTGCTCGACGAGGAGAATGCTCATCTCGCCTTCGGCACGCAGCATCTTGATGGCGTCGCCGATCTGGTCGATGATGTTTGGCTGGATCCCTTCGGTGGGCTCGTCGAGAATCAGCAGCTTCGGCCGGGTCAGCAGCGCGCGGCCGATGGCGAGCTGTTGCTGCTGGCCGCCTGAGAGCATGCCGCCTTTGCGGTGGAGGAACTCCTTGATGATAGGAAACAAGGCGTAGATCCGGTCGGTCTGACTGGCGTCACGCTTTTGGCCGCGGGCGTTGAGGCCGATGAAGAGGTTTTCCTCGACGGTGAGATGGGGAAAAATCTCGCGGCCTTGGGGGACGTAGCCGAGTCCCAACCGGGCGCGATCAGCGGATGACGCGCGGTCGATGGACGCTCCCCCGAGTTCGACTGTCCCGGAATCGGCCGGGAGCAACCCCATGAGCGCCTTGAGCGTCGTGCTTTTCCCAACGCCGTTGCGCCCCATCAGGCAGAAGACGGTTTTGGGGCGTATGGATAGATCGACACCCCGCAGGATGGCGCTGCCACCGATGGAGACCCGGAGATTTGAAACGGACAGGCTTTCGGTTTGTGTCGGGGAAGCGATCATGCGGCTTTGGATTTGCGGCCGAGATAGACTTCGATCACGCGTTCATCGGCTTGGACCTGGTCAACGGGACCTTCGCAAAGGACGTGTCCCTGATGAAGAACGGTGACCTTGCGGTCTTGGGAAATCTGCCGCACAAAGGTCATGTCGTGCTCGATGACCACAATGGTGTGCTTCCCGGCAAGCGAGAGAAGAAGCTCACCGGTGCGATAAGTCTCCTCGTCGGTCATCCCGGCGGCGGGCTCGTCCACAAGCAGCAAGCGGGCTTCCTGGGCGAGGAGCATGCCGATTTCCAGCCACTGCTTCTGTCCGTGGGCGAGAGCGCCGGCCTTGCGATGGGCGTGGTCGGCGAGCTTGATGGTCGTGAGGATTTCGGCGATCCGGTCGCGCTGGGCGGAGGTGGTTTTCCCGAAGAGGCTGTGCCAGATGCCGCGCGAACCGGCGAGCGAGAGAATCAGGTTTTCCGTGACGGTGTGATCGTTGTAAACCGTGGGGGTCTGGAACTTGCGGCCGATGCCAAGTCGATAGATCTCGTATTCGTTGAGCTTGAGGAGATCGTGCTTGGAGTCGTCCCAGAGCAGGGTGCCTTCGTCAGGCTGGGTGCGCCCGGTGATGAGGTCGAGGAAGGTGGTTTTCCCTGCACCGTTAGGACCGATCACGGTCCGGAGCTCGCCCTCATCGAGATAGAAATTGAGATCGTTGATGGCTTTGAAGCCGTCGAAGGACTTGTTGAGTCCCTCTGCTGCGAGGAGGAATGGCTTCTGGCTCATGGATCGGCGGTTTCGGATGAAATGGCAGGCGGCACAGGGTCGGGCTGCGGGCTCTTGCGGCGGATTTTGGCGATGATTTCCTGAATCTGGGAGGGCAGCCCCACAATGCCTTTGGGCATGAACATGACGATGAGAACGAAGGTTCCGCCAAGAATCAGCACCCAAAGATCCGGATAGGCGCGGGTGGCCCAACTCTTGAGCGCGTTGACGGAAATCGCGCCGACCACCGGGCCGACCAGTGTTCCGCGCCCCCCGAGCGCGACCCAGACGACGGCTTCGAGGGATTTCTCGGTGGTCATTTCACTGGGATTGATGATGCCGACCTGGGGCACGTAAAGCGCGCCGGCGAAGGCCGCGATCATGGCGCTGATGACAAAGATGAAGAGCTTGAAATTGGCCGTGGCATAACCGGAGAACAACACCCGGTTTTCCGAGTCGCGGATGGCGCGCTGGATGAGTCCGAAGCGCGAATGCGTGAGCCACTTGCATCCGGCGACCACGGCCACCATCAGGACGGCAGTGCAGACATAGAGAATCCGCTGGGTGGCGGCGGTTCGCAGGTCCGCGCCGAGGAGCGTGCGGAAGTCGGTGAAGCCGTTGTTTCCTCCCATGAGGAGGTCGTTCCTGAAGAACAGCAGGGCCGCGCCGTATGTCAGAGCTTGGGTTAGAATGGAGAAATACACGCCCTTGATCCGGGAGCGAAATGCGAGGTAGCCGAAGATGTAGGCGAGCACGCCGGGCACGAGAAACACCATCGCGAGCGCGAAAGGAAACGAATAGAACGGCTGCCAGAACGCGGGAATCTTCGAGTGACCGAGAAACACCATGAAGTCGGGAAGCTCGCTCTTGTATTGGCCGAGCTTGCCGATCATCAGCATCAGGTGCATTCCCATCATGTAGCCGCCGAGGGTGAAGAAAAGCGCCTGGCCAAGGCATAACAGCCCGGTGTAGCCCCACAGCAGGTCGATGGATATCGCCATGATGCCATAGCACAGATACTTGCCCCAAAGGTTCAGGGTGAAGTTCTCGATGACTCCAAAGGCATTCATCACCGGCATCGCCACGACCAGGAAGACCGCGGCGAGAATGAGGATGGGGAGCTGGACGCGCCCGGTGAAAGGTTGGGTGGGCATTGGTTCAATCAAGGCTGCGCGAACGGGTGACCAAGATCCCCGCGGGACGCCATTGCAGGAAAAGGATGATGGCACCGAGAACGAGGATTTTCCCTATCACCGGGTTTCCGAGATACTGTTGGAGCAACTGGTCGGCCATGCCGATGCCGAGGGCGCTGATGACGGTTCCGAGAATATTGCCGACGCCGCCGACCACCACGGTCATGAAGGCATCGACGATGTAATTTTGGCCGAGCGACGGCCCGACGTTGCCGATCTGGGAGAGGAACGCGCCGGCGAGTCCCGCGAGGCCGCAGCCGAAGGCGAAGGTCAGCATGTTGACCCGCTCGGTGCGGACGCCCATGCAGGCGGCCATGTTGCGGTTCTGCATGACCGCCCGGATGAGCAGGCCGAGCGAGGTCTTGTTCAGCACCAACCAGGTCACGACGATGATGAGGACTGCGAACCCGATGACAAAGACGCGGTTCCATCCGAAGACCACGTCGTTGACCGTCCAGTTCCCGGAGAGCCAGGACGGGCTGGAAACCTGAACGTTGTTAGCACCGAAGACCAGGCGCAGCAGTTGTTGGAAAACAAGGGAAATTCCCCACGTCGCGAGCAGGGACTCCAGCGGGCGGCGATAGAGGAACTGGATCACGGCGCGCTCGAGAATTAGCCCTACCAACGCCGCCGCCAGGAAGCTCGCCGGGAGCGCGACGACGAAATACATGCCCATGCTGCCGGCGGGAAGATTCAGGCCGGGGATGGAGACCGACATTCCGAACGGCGAGATGTTGAGGCCCGTCGCGAAGATGTTCTGAATGACGTAGGTGGTGTAGGCCCCGACGGCTATCAGCTCGCCATGCGCCATGTTGATGATGCCCATCAGGCCGAAGGTGATCGCGAGTCCGATGGCGACCACCAGCAAGACCGAGCCCAATGAAATCCCCCGAAACACCGTGCCCACGGCGTTGATCCGCGAGACGTGACCTTCGATCGCGGCGAGCGCCGTCTTAGCGGCGTGAATGGTCGGAGCATCTTTGGCTGCCTCGGCTTCCTTGAGGATGGTCCGGATCGTGTCTTGCGCCGCAAGCGAGTTCAGTCCCCCCAATTTCCCACATGCCGCGATCCGTTCCCCGGCCACGGGCGAGCGGAGCTGGATGATCGCGATGGATTCCTCAAGCGCACGGACGGCTTTGGGATTCTTTTCCGTGGTGCGGAGCAGCTGGAGCGCGGGAAGCTTTTCCGCCTTCTGACCGATGGCGGAATCCTGGATCGCGCGGATTCGTCTGGTCAGGTCCGGGTCCGCGAGAGCAGCCAGATCGGCGACTTCCTTCATCGCGCGGCGGAGGCCGGAGTCCGTCTCGGCGAACCCGGTTTCCTTGGGATTGATCCTCACCGCGCTGCCGTCGGCGGCCAGCAGCGGAGAGCCGTCCGAGACGCGGACGGTGGCGAACGAGTCATTGCCCGCCGCGCTTCCGGTCAGGACGACGGGAGTGATGACTCCGGATGATTCCTCGTGGAGGAAGATTTCGCCCGCCTTCCATCGATCAAACCACTTCACGACCTCGGGCGAGGGATTGCTTTTGAGAGAGAGGATGATTTGGCGCTGTTCAGCGGGCGTTTTGGCGACGGTGGCGGACGCGATGGTCTCGCGAACCGAGCCTTCCCGCGCGTGCACGGAGCCAATCAAGGAGACTACCACTCCAAGCCGGAGGCCGCTTTGAAGGAATGGAGCGAGAGTTTTGAAAATCGACTTCAGCATGGGCCGGCGTCGATAGAGCACCCGCTGTGCCACCTGCCGGAAAAATTGTCCGGACGGCGGGAAACCGGCCGGCCTATCAGAGCGGCCTGCCGTAGGTGCCGCACCGGTTGTGCCAGCCCTCTTCCCAGCGCTTCTCACCGCGCTCCGGCGGTGAATTCGCGATCCTGCGGGAAAGCACGCGTTTCGCGGCGGCGGCGAATTCCGTCGCCGCAGCCGCACCCGACGGCACCTCCTTCATTTCGCCTAACACCTGAAGCAGACCCCAGCCCCGCCCGTTGTAGCGCTCGGAAACCTGCGTCCCGTCGCCCTTGAAATTCACGTAGTCGATCAGCGCGTAAATCCCCTGCGAGGTAGTGGAAACCTTGTGGTAATTCGCCTCAATGCGCGCTTTTTCACTGCCCGGCGCCGCCGCCAGGATCTTGGGCAAAGCCGCGCGGGAGCGGGCAACGATGAAGTCCGTTTGGAGTCCGACATTTCCCGCCAGCCAATTCCGTAAAGCGCCCATCCGCGGGCTTTTGAAATCCGCCTGAAACTCCGCCTTCGTCTTCCACGGACTGCGAGCTTCAAGCGCCACCGCCGGCAGATTGGCTCCCCGCTGGCGTGCGAACGCGACAAATAGCGGCCAGCTTTCCTCGAAGCGACCCTTGAAACCGGCCGGATACCAAATGAAATGGCCGATGCCGATTGAGGGGAATTCCTCGCCCGCATTCCAAGTCGTCAGCCCGGCGACGCTGCCGGCACATTCGTTCTGCCAGATTTTCCTGCCGATCGCCGCCTTCTGCCCCTCGGTCGGATTGGCCGGCTGCATGGAGGACGCGGACGCGGCAAAAAGAACGGTGAGAAAACAAACGAGACAGGCGGCTTGCATGGCCGCAACCTATCCATAGCATCCCCGCAGTCGCAAGCCCGCTTCCCCATGAACCGCATTCCCTGGGATAAAATCCTCAGCATCACCCCGTTCGATCTCGTCAAGCTGCTGGTCACCGCCGCCATCATTCTTTTCGTGAACAAGATCCAGCTCGTCAACGATCGGCTCTCGGCCCTGCTCATCGCCCTGCCGCTCACCTCGCTGATGGCGATGATCTGGATGCACCACGCGAAGCAGTCCCCCGAGCGGCTCGCGAACCACGCCGAAGGCACTTTCTGGTTCGTCCTCCCCACCCTGCCGATGTTTTTGATTCTGCCGTGGATGTTGCGCAGCGGCTGGGGATTTTGGGTCGCGCTCGCCGCCAATTGCCTCATCACCGTGGCCCTCTTCTGGCTCACCGTCGTCGTCCTCCGCCGCTTCGGAATCGACCTGATGCCGAAATGACCGCCCGCCGCCGCAAATTTTCCTTTTGAAAGAACCAGATAAGGCTTGTCAGAAAGTGGATTCTCTGGTTTGACCATCGGCCCGGCGTTATTTCCGGAAATTCTGTCCATCCCATTTATTTTGAGCGAAAAAAAACCGTCTCTGCTTCCCACAAACGTCATCCCGTTTAAGCAGGAACAGCCGATTTCGCGATTTCCCGGTTCTCCTATGAAAAGCGATCTCCTTGATAAGGCCTCTGAAATTGTCACCGACCCACTTGTGCTGGTCAACCTGGTCTCCCAGCGCGTCAAACAGCTCAACAGCGGCCGTTCCCCGTTGATTGCCACCCGCCCCAGCATGGGCGTGGCGGACATCGCCCTTCAGGAAATCATCGAGGGCAAAATCAAATTGATCCATCGGGAAGCTCCCTGAGGGCAGCCTTCCTGACCACCGAGCCTGGCCATGAGCGCGGAAATCGCCACCAACCGGAAGGCCGGACGCGATTTCAACATCACGGAGAAATTCGAGGCCGGAGTTGAACTCAAAGGCACCGAGGTCAAGTCGATCCGGGCCGGGAAAGTCAACATATCCGACGCGTTCGCCCGCGTCGAAAACAACCAGGTTTTCCTTTACGGCTGCAACATCCAGCCGTGGCAGACTGCCGGCGACTGGTATAACCATCCCGAAAAACGCCCGCGCCGGCTGCTCCTCCACAAGCGGGAAATCCTCAAGCTCGCCAACGCCAGCGCCGTCAAAGGCTGCTCGCTTCCCCTGCTGCGGATGTATTGGAAGGACCGCCGCGTGAAGGTCGAAATCGGCGTCGGCAAGGGCAAGACCCACGCCGACCAACGCCAAGACTTGAAGGAAAAAGTCGAGCTGCGCGAAGCCCAGCGCGAGATGTCGCGCTTCAACCGGCGCTGATCATTCCGTCGGCTTCGGCTTCACCCGCGACGGCGGATCGGTCGGCGGACGCGAAATCACCGCTCCAGCTCCCTTCATCCCCACCGGGTTGGTCGAACGAAAATCCCCGTCGCCCGGCAACCCGAGCATGTCCGGCATCCGAATCCCGTCATCCGGAAAAGCGGGGAGCTCCGACTCCGCAACCACCGGTTCAGGCACGCTTTCCTGCGTCTTCGGCACCGCCGCCTGCTCGACCACGGTCGACTTCGGCGCGGCACACGACGCCAGCGCCAACGCAACGCCCAGCAGCGCGAATGTCTTTATGTTCGGTGTCGGCATCATGAATTTTCCCAATCGTGTCAGGCCGCAAGAAAGCCGTTTGCCGCCCCATGCGCAAGGCCGAACCTCCGCGCGGGCATCACTGGGAGTCGCTGCCAAAATAAGGGGAGTGGACATTTCCGTCCACTTGCCGATGCGCGGCGGAAGACTTCTTCAAGGAAATCGTTTCAATCCGTGCCCTCTTGGGAGGGGCGACCATAGCCGAGGCGCGATTGTTGGCAATACTCGCGGTTTCAATCCGCGCCCCTCTTGCGAGGGGCGACGCGGCAGTCTGGAATCCTTTCCGCCGTAGGGAAAGAACAGAGCGATCCGCGAACCTGAAGGCTACTGGTGCCGTGGGTCCGCAAAACTCCTGATTTGAAATGTCAAAGAACGGAAGCGGTAGGCCTAGCTGCTGGCGCGAACCTCCCGGCGTTTTCAAGATCGCTTGGGGTTCGCGCCGTGACTGGCGGGCAGGCTGCTTCATCAAGTGTCGGAAAATGACTTCCTGCCGCTCAAACGACAAGCGTTCCTTCCACATCATAGCCATCATTCGCGCCGTGGTGCTCGACCTTGTGATGCCAGTTGCTGCCGAGATGGTAGAAGCGGAGACTGTCGGTTTCCAAATCGATGATGTCGAGCAAGCGGGCCTTGAAGGCAACCAGCTGGGCGGGATCGACCTTGCACTCGAAGACGGAGTTCTGGACGGGCTGGCCGTAGTCGAGGCAGGCCTTGGCGGTGCGCCGCAACCGGGACTTCCCGGCGGGCGTGGTGGTGGAGACGTCGTAGGTGACGAGGATATACATGGATTTGAGATTATTTCGCCAGAAAGGCGGGATAGGCGTCGAGATCGCCGCGGAGATGGCGGGCCAGCAGGCGGGCCTGGAGATGCGGCAGGAAACCGATGGTGGTTTTCTCGTCGAGGAAGGGATGGTTGATTTCGTCCTGCTTGCGCTCCTGCCAGGCGGTGAGGACTTTCTTGCGGGAATCGTCCTTGAGGAGGAGATGTCCCAGCCGAAGCAGGCGATGCCGTCCAGGTTGTGGAGCGGGACGCGGAGCTTGGTCTCGCCTTCGTGGCGGATCTCGATGGCGGCACCGTCCTTGCGGAGGTAAGCGCCTTCGAGCGTGACGAACAGGGTGTTGAGGTGGCGTTTCATCGCTTCGCGAATTTGAGATTTGAGGATTTGAGAGTAAGCCCCCGAGCCACGGCGGATTTTTGCACAG
>NZ_JBIKBQ010000052.1:0-25788 GCF_058122085.1 Luteolibacter sp.
TCAACGCCGGCTTCCACCACCACAGCGCCAAACCCCACGCCGCCTTGTGCCTCCTCAAAACCTCCCCTCCAAAAATCAGCTAACCAGACAACCGCCCTGGGTTGTTCAACACCGATACGGTGGACAAAATGCTCCAGCATCTGATGAAGGAAGGCCTCAAGGTCGAAGGCGGCGACCGCCTCGGCAAAACCGTCATCTTCGCCCGCAATCACGACCACGCCGTATTCATCGAGGAGCGTTTCAATTTCCACTACCCGCACCACGCCGGACACTTCGCCCGGATCATCGACCATCAAGCGAAATACCCGCAGACCCTCATCGATGACTTCTCCCGGAAGGACAAGGCCCCGCACATCGCCATTTCCGTGGACATGCTGGACACCGGCATCGACGTGCCGGAAATCGTCAACCTGGTCTTCTTCAAGCCGGTTTACTCCAAGATCAAGTTCTGGCAGATGATCGGACGCGGCACCCGCCTTTGCAAAAACCTCTTCGGCCCGGATCAGGACAAGGAGCACTTCCGGATCTTCGACTTCTGCTTCAACTTCGACTACTCGCAGGCAAGCCCAACATCATCGATGGGCTCTTCCACACGCTGGAGGAGACGCTGCCGAGGGTGCAAGAGGCGTGATCTGCCGGAAGATTTTACCGCGGAGCGGCGAGCACGCTGCGCCCGGTTTGAAAAATCCTGATTTTCCGCGAAGCCCTGTTGCCATTTTCCGGGAAAGCTGGTAACCGTTTTTCCGATGGGCCGAAGCACGCCGCAACTTGAATTCCGCTGGACCTCGTGGTTCCGCGTTTTGAAGACCCCGGAGGCTCCGAAAGCGACGCCCTTGCGGGATGACAGCGGGCTAACGGCGTGGTGCGCGGAGGCTTCCAAATCGCTCCTTCTGAACGAGCTGGCGCGCAAGGTCCGCGTTTCCTGGAACCCGCGGATGCAGACGACGGCGGGCCGCGCGTGGTGGCCGGACCGGTCAATCGAGCTCAACCCGAAGCTCAAGGAGTGCGAGCCGGAGGAGCTCTGGCGCACGCTGAAACACGAGCTCGCGCACCTCGTCGCTTACGAACGCTGCGGCCGACGCCGGATCGATCCGCACGGGCCGGAGTGGCAGGCCGCCTGCAACGACTTGGGGATTCCAGGCGAGCAGCCGTTTCACAACCTGCCCTTCAAGCGCCGCAAGATGAAGCGCAACCACGCCTACATCTGCTCCAACTGCTTTTCCGTGATCCACCGGGTGAAGCCGATCAAGCGGGCGGTCGCCTGTTATGACTGCTGCCGGAAATTCAGCGATGGCGCGTATCACGACCGTTTCCGGCTGATCAAGCACACGCCGTGATCACTCGCGGTCCGCGACGAAGAGGGTGTGGGTGAAGCGTTTCGCCTTCGGATAAGCCTTGGCGCTGATGCACTCGACGTGCTTGAACGTGCCTTGCAGCGACTTTGCGAACGACTTGTCCGGGTGCGCGGACCAGAAGATGACGCGGCCTTCCGGCTCCAGCGCGTTCTTGATGCGGGTGATGCCTTTCTGGGCGTAAAGCCGCTCGTTTCCCTTCTGCACGAACGGGTCCGGGCCGTTGTCCACGTCGAGCAGGATGGCGTGGTAGCGGTCGTTGCCGCAGCGGTCGATGAGGTCGTAAACGTCGCCGACATGGATTCTCACCCGCGGATCATCGAGGAGCTTGCCGTTCACCTCGCTGAGGAACTCGCGGTTCCAGGCGACGACTTCGGGCAGGAGTTCCGCGACATCGACGACGGCGTCCGGGCCGGTCAGGGCGAGCACCCGCTTGAGGGTGAAGCCGAAGCCGAGCCCGCCGATGAGGATGCGCGGCTTGGCGGGAAGGTGGGCGCAGGAAAGTTCCGCCATTTGCTCCTCGGAGGACGAGGCGGTGGTGCTCATCAGCTGCAGGCCGGCGACTTTCAGGAAATGATGGCCGTCGTGCTCGTGGAGAGTGAGCTGGGCGCCATCGGGTGTTTTGCAGGTCGCGAGGGTGCGGGTGATTTTCATGGGACGGGCGCGCAGTCTCGGCGGTAATTTTCTCTGGAGCAAATCATTCACGCTGCCAGCGCCACTGAAAATGAAAGCCCGTGGGGGAATTATAAAGCAGTCGGTATCTTTTCGATCGCCGCGGACCTGAGAAATCCGGGCACGCCCTGCTCTCGATGCGTCTGGCTTTCAACGGGCCGGAAGGGTGGTTCGCGACAGCGGCGTCGCCCGTGACCGCGTTTTCCAGATGGAGTCATCAGGTGTTCGACATCCGTTCCGCCGCGCTCGCAAGTGCCGGTGGCGTCAATGCCGCAGCCACTTTGGCGGCGGTGAGCGAGCTGCGAATCCACCACTCGGCGGCTGTCGATTACCGCGAAGCGACGGTTTCGAGCTCTTTCATGATGGATCATATTCAAGCAATTCCCGAGCCGTCGGCGGTCATGATTCTGATCGGACTGACGAGTTTTATCTTTATTTTGAGGAAGCGATGATTTGAATATTGCCGCCGATTCGTCCCCCCGAACTTCATGTCCCGCGATGCCTTTCATGTCATGGGAGCCGCCGTCCTGCTAATGGATTGCGCGGCTGCGGCGGGATATCAGGCCGCATGGCAGTTAGGCGCGGACGATAGCGGACTCCCGCCGTTTTCCCAGGAAAGCAGCGGGCCAAACAGCTCTCCGGGTTCGGCGAGCGTGAAAGACGATGATTACTACTTCGCGGGCACTTACCCCACGCCCGTCGGCGTGGTTGGCACGGACGAGAACATCGCGTTCGTCGAGCGCGCGGTGACCGCGAGCGATCCACGGAACCGCATCCATTTCCCGCTGACGGCGGCCCAGGCGTCTTCGGCTTCTCGACTGCGCATCACCGTGGATTTTTATTCGGGCGGGGCGTGGATCGGCAGCACGCTTCCAGGATACTCCCAACATGATGTCGCGGTGACCTTCAACGGCCACCCCGTGGGCGTGTGCAACGGGATCACGTATAATCGCACGCTGGTGTTCACCGTTCCCGCCGCGTCGGTCGCCGCCGTCGCGGGGGCGAATGTCCTGCAAATCGAGCGCACCGGCGGCGGGGCCGGCGGCTACATCGGTTTGGACTTCATCAGGCTGGAGGCGGATGCCGGCGCCCTCGCGGATGCCGACGCCGACGGCATGCCGTTTTGGTTCGAGGAGCTTTACGGCCTGAGTGATTCTAACGCGGCGGACGCCCTGCCCGACCCCGACGCGGACGGTCTCGGCAATCTCGCGGAGTTTCTGGCAGGCACTAATCCCACGGACCCGGACAGCGACAATGACGGGCTGGCGGATGCCAGCGAGCTCGCGCTCGGGACCGATCCGCTCAATCCCGACACCGATGGCGATGGGCTTGCCGACGGCCAGGAAACCTCCTCCAGCCCGCTGTCCGCGAATACCGATGGCGACGCTTTCCCGGATAACATCGAACTCGAACAAGGCAGCGACCCGACAAACTCCGCCTCGGTTCCGTTTGATTTTCCGGGAGCGGTCAGCCTGCAGTTTGTTTGCGAACGACAGAACTCCGCGACGCTCGGGCCGGGGGAGCCCGCCGGATTTTTCCGCCTGCCGCACTGGAACGCGCCGCCGCCCCTGCCACAGTGGATGCCTGATGGAACGGTCTTGAGCGGATCGACGAGCGCCTTGAAGGACCATCGCGGGCAGGTGACCTCGGCAGCGGCCTCGTGGTCGTATCATCATTCCGAGGTTGGCCTGCACAAAGGAACCGGTGACGAGCGCCTGCTCGACGGAATGGTCATCACCCAGCGCAGCGCTTCGAGCAACATCCCCGTCTCGGTCAGCGTGACGGGAATTCCCTACGCCACCTACGATCTTCTCGTTTACGTCGGCTACGTCTATCCGGGCAGCCGCGGATTTCTCCGCCGCGGTGGCGATCCCGCCACAGACCGGTATTTCGTGGCGGCATCCGCGCCGCCTTTTTCCGGGTGGAAGGAAATCACCGCGAACACCCAAGCCGGGATCGCGCCCGGAAATTTTATCCGCTACCGGAATCTCACCGGGCCGATCCAGTCGCTCAGCCTCCGGCCCATCGACTATGATGCGGTCGCAATCCATGGCCTGCAGATCATCGACAGTGGCAGTGATTCGGATGGCGACGGCATGTCGGACGACCTCGAAATCGAGCGTCATCTGAATCCCGCCCTTGCCGACGCCACGGTGGACGCGGATGGCGACGGCATGAACAACGCCGCGGAAATCGCCGCCCACACCGATCCCCATGACCCCGACACGGACCATGACGGCATCCCCGACGGGGCGGAAGCCGCCCATGGCTGCTGGCCGCTTGATCCTGATAGTGATGGCGACGGCCTCACGGATGGCGATGAAATCCATTTTTCCCCCTTCCCGTCGTCGCCCGCACTCGTCGACAGCGACGGTGATGGATTCACCGATGCGGTTGAGCGCGCTTATGTGTCCGATCCGCTCTCGGTCGCAAGCACGCCGCCACCCGTCCCGGTCTGGAACGCGGCCACCCGCACGTGGCTCTGGCGCGTTGACAATTTCCGGGTGCTTTGGAATCACGACCAGTCGATGCTCGGTGCCATCGATGGGGACGAAACGATGCTTTGCGAAGCGGTCACGGAGATCGATCAAAGCGGAGAAAGCCGCGAGATCGGGATAGGGATTCGTTACCTCAACGGGAAACTGGTGCATCGCTTCCGCTGCGCTCCGGGCGCGTTTTATCACAGCGCGCCTGCCGGTGACGGTTTCTGGGACAGCGATTGGAGCGCCGTGCCGGTGGACCGCACCCGCGCGTTCGGATTCGGCGGCTATGGCCCGGCGGATGATTCGGTGCCGCTGCGACTCGAGTTTTCAGCCACCCAGTCGGACGCCGGGGCGAATCTCTGGACGATCCGTTTCCTCATCGCCGACCTGACCGATCCGGGCTCGCCCGTCACGCTCGCGTCGTTCACCAACAACACCGCCGTCGCCGCCGTTCCCTCGTTGATTTCCGGCACCGCCGAATGGACCCCCCCGAGTGGAACTCCCGGCCGGATCGGATTGACGATGGAAACCGGAGTCCGCGCGCTCATCTCGCCGGGCGCGCTCGGACCCGCCGATGCGGATTGTGACGGCATGCCCGACGCATGGGAAAACGCCTATCTGTTCAATCCCGCCGCTGCTGGCGACGCGGCGCTGGATGCCGATTCGGACGGCCTCTCCAACCTCAGGGAATATCTCGCCGGCACCCATCCGCGCAATCCTGACAGCGACAATGACGGCGCCGCCGACGGGGCGGAGGTGGACCGCGGCTTCAATCCGCTTTCCGCCGCGAGCATCCCGACATGGTTCAATTTCTCCGGCAACATCGACGATCTGGACGGCGACGGCTTGTCCGACTCGTGGGTCCTCTGGAGCGGCGGCAAACACCGGCTGCCCGCAGGCGATGATGATGGCGACGGCATGAGCAACCTTGAGGAAAGCGCCGCCGGCACCGATCCCGATGACGCCCGCTCCCGCCTCGACCTAACATCGTGGCGCTCCGGCAATGATCTCGTGCTCTCGTGGACCGACCTGCCGGACAAGGCATGGCACGTTGAAACCAGCGACGCTCTCAACGCCTGGCAAAGCGCCGGCGGCCTGCCGGCCTCGGTTGTCGGCGGTGGACGCAGGCAGATCACCCTGCCTTCGGTGTTTCCCCCGGCCGCGGCCAAGCGCTTTTACCGCACCGGGATTGGGCGGCTGGATGCCGACAACGACGGCGTCGAGGATTGGGCGGAGAAAAGCGTGCTCGGCTCCTCGGTTGTTAGCTCCGCGTCCCTCGGCCAGCCGCTCGTCAAATCCAACGGCCTGACCCTCAGTGGGGATGCCGTGGCACTGCTCGACCGTCTTCAGGGATCCTCGCCCTCCGGAGGCACGCCGGGCGGCACGGCGCCGGGCAAACCTTCCCCGGTCAATGCCTCGCGCTTCCTGATGCAGGCGTCGTTCGGCCCCACGCCGCAGGCCATCCGGGAGGTCGTGGACCTCGGATACGCGGCATGGATCGACCGTCAAGCCAGCCTCCCGCCGTCACTTCTCCAGCCCTACATCCGGCAAATCAAAGCCGACGCCGCCGGCCCGCACATCGACCCGTATTATGCTTTCAACGAGGCCGGTCAATTCGTCCAAGGCAGCAACGTCTCCACGCCCTTCGCCCGCAATGCCATCGACGCGCAAGACCAGCTCCGCCAGCGCGTCGCGTTCGCCCTCTCCCAGATTCTCGTGCTTTCCCGCCGGGACGCGAACCTGTCGCAAAAACCCGAGGCGCTGACGAATTTCTACGACGCCCTCGTCCGGCACGCGCTTGGAAACTACGGCGACCTGCTCCGCGAAGTCACCTTCCATCCGGCCATGGGCTGGTACCTCAGCTATGCCGGAAACCAGAAGGCCGATCCGTCGGTCCCGCGCTATCCGGATGAGAATTACGCCCGGGAATTCATGCAGCTCTTCACCATCGGGCTGTGGGAACTCAACCCCGACGGCAGTCACAAACTCGCGGGCAACGGCCAGCCGGTTGCCACTTATGACAACGGCGACATCACCGAGCTCGCCCGCGTTTTCACCGGCCTGTATTTCACCTCGCCTTACGGCTGGGGCGGCGGCGGCTGGGCGGACGAGCATTTGGTCCAACCGATGGTGATGTATGCCGACCGCCATGATTTCGACGCCAAGCGTCTGCCGCACGGCGTGGTGATTCCGGCCCGCGACGCCACCGAGGCCAACGGCATTCAAGACGTGCGCGATGCCGTGGACGCGCTCTTCCATCACTCGAACACCCCGCCCTTCGTCTGCCGCCAGCTCATCCAGTTCCTCGTCACGGACAACCCCGCGCCCGCTTATGTCCAGCGGGTCCAGGATGTGTTCGTCAACGACGGCGCGGGAGTCCGCGGAAATCTAGCGGCTGTCGTCAAGGCCATCCTGCTCGATCCGGAAGCGCGCAATCAACCGCTCTCGCCCGCCTTCGGCAAGGTCCGCGAACCGGTCATCCGCACCATGCATCTGGGCCGCCTGTTCCATCTCATCGAGGCGCATCCGGAGTTCGTCTGGTGGAACGGGGCCGACACTTACTACGATTACAGCATCCAGGAGCCGCTGTACTCGCCGAGCGTTTTCAATTTCTACACGCCCGTCTATCAAGCTCCGGGTGAGATCCGCAACGCCGGCCTCGTCAGCCCCGGCTTCCAGATCCTCAACAGCTATTCCGCGGTTTCGTTTCCGAACCTGCTGTGGACCTACCTTCATGACGGCTTCAAGTCCGGCTGGAACTGGAATTTCCCCCTCGACTACCGCGACACGCTGCTGCTCGCGGAGAATCCCGCCGCCCTCGTCGATCATTTCGATCTTCTCGTCTGCGCCGGCAGCATGACCGCCCGCACCCGCGGCATCCTGCTCGCGGCTCTGGCGAATCCGGCATTGAGCCAGAAAGACCGCGTCGCCCTCGCCGTCTGGACCGCCATGACCAGCCCGGAAGGCGGGGTGCAGAAATAACAACCCACTTCAAAACGATGCGCTCACGCCGCCAATTTCTCGGAGAAGCCAGTTGTGCCGGAATCGGCTCGACCTCGATCGTCTCGACGCTCTTGAACCTGACCATGGCCAACCACGCCGCCGCCCAGGCCGGTCTGCCGGGTGAGCGCAAGGCGCTGGTCTGCCTTTTTCTATCCGGCGGCTGCGATACGTTCAACCTGCTCGTGCCCCGCGATTCGGCGAGACACGCCGAGTATGCCGCCGCGCGATCCGGGCTGGCGCTTCCGATCAATGATCCCAATCCGTCGAAAAATCTCATTCCGCTGAACTTCGACGACAACGGCCGTCAATACGGCCTGCATCCCGCCTGCACCCGGCTTGCGGAAATGTTCAACGGCACCGGCAGCTTCGTGGGGAAAAAGCGCGTCTCCTTCCTCGCCAACATCGGCACGCTGATCGAGCCGATTCCGAACAAGCAGGCCTATCTCAACGGCACCGTCGGCATTCCCAAGGCCTTGTTTTCCCATCGCGACCAGATCGAGCAATGGCAAACGTCGATGCCGCAGGGGATGTCGATCCTGTCCGGCTGGGGCGGCCGCGCCGCCGACGTGATCCACTCGGCTTACAACACCGAACAAACCGGCGGCTATTACATGCCGATGAATTTTTCCCTCTCGGGAAACGCCGCGTTCCAGATCGGCCAGAGCGAGGGGCAGTTCGTCATCACCAGCGGCGGCGCGCTTTCATTTACCGGTGCGGGCGGGACCTCTCCGGTCAACCAGACGAAGGACCAGATCCTGCGCTCCACGGTCGCCAGCCCCGTCGAGGATCACTATCAGAATCTTTTCCAGCGCACCCACGGCCGCATCACTTCCAACAGCATCGGGCGCGGCGCGCAGTTCCAGACGAATTTCGACACGCCGGGCTCGATCAACGGCCAGGACATCAACGCGGTCATCGCCGCCGCTGGATTCCCTAACCACTGGCTTTCCGATCAGTTCAAGGCGGCCATCAAGACCATCTCCATCCGCGAGACACTCAAGCTGCGGCGGCAGACGATTTTCATCGAATTCGGCGGCTGGGATCACCACACCGAACTCCTAACCAACCAGCGCAACATGCTGCTCACGCTCGACGGCGTGCTCTACGCTTTCCAGAAATCGCTGGAAACCCTCGGCCTCGCGCAGGACGTCGTGACCTTCACCTGCTCGGATTTCGGCCGCACGCTCCGCTCCAACGGCCAGGGCACCGACCACGCGTGGGCGGGACACCAGTTGGTCATGGGCGGCCCGGTCGCCGGCGGTCAGATCCGCGGTGCGTTCCCATCACTGGAGCTCAACGGCCCCGGCGACATCGGCCGCGGCGGGCGGATGTTTCCGACGCTTTCCACCGACGAGTATTTCTGTGAGTTGCTGCGTTGGTTCGGCGTCACCGCGGGCGACATGGACATGGTGCTGCCGAACATCCGCAGTTTTTATGATCCGGCCAGCGTTGCCAATCCGGTGGGTTTCATGCTCTGAACTGACCATGCGCCGTCTGTTTCCCATCGCTGTTGTGATCTTGCTGTTCGGCCTTGTCGCGATGGTCGTCTGGATTTCGAACCAGCTCGATTTCAAACGGAAACCGTTTCCCGTCCCCTCGGTGAAAAGCGAAATCAAACCGTCTCCTCCGCCGTTGCCGACCGCCAGCGAGTCTTTGCTCGCTGGCTATGCCGATCCGGCCACCCCGCCGATCGAGGACCTGCGGAAAATCCACCGGGTGGCGATCGGCTATTTCTCGGTGGTCAAAGACTCCGGTCGTTTCCCCATCGGCGGGAACCAAGACTTTTCCGCCGCGCTGCGGGGAGAGAATCCGAATCGCGAGGTTTTCATCCCCGCGGGCCATCCGGTTTTCTCAAAGGACGGACTGCTGGTCGACCGCTGGGGAAGTCCTTTGATCGTTCACCCCGAGGCCTGGCGGCAGCTTGAATTGCGTTCGGCAGGTCCCGATCGGCTTCCTTTCAATGACGACGACTTGATCCTCACCTCCGCCGGGACCTCTGCGCAGGGAAAGTAACTCGCTCATCTTGAGTTGGATAGCCTGCCTGATGATGAGGCTTGCGTGGTCGGACCTCACCCGCCAAGCTCCCGCACTAATTATGAGCGAACGACGCGTCGTCATCACCGGCATTGGCTGTATCACCCCACTTGGCAACGACCTGACCACCACTTGGGATGGTCTCAAGGAAGGGCGCAGTGGCATCGGAACCATCACTCAGTTCGATGCGTCACCGTTCGATTGTAAAATCGCGGGCGAGGTCAAAAATTTCAACGCCGACGATTATTTCAACGTCCCCAAGGACGCCCGGCGCTCGGACCGCTACGTCCAGCTTGCCGTCGCCGCGTCGAAGATGGCGATGGCGGACTCGGGAGTGGATGTTTCCGCCATTGATTCGCGGCGCTTCGGTGTGATGGTCGGCAGCGGCATCGGCGGTCTGGCCACGCTGGAACGCGAGCACTCGACGTATTTGAACAAGGGAGCCAAGCGCGTCTCGCCGTTCACGATCCCGATGATGATTTCCAACATCGCCAGCGGCATCATCTCGATGGAATACGGCCTGCGCGGTCCTAACATGGTCATCGTCACCGCTTGCGCCACTTCCAACCACAACATCGGCGAAGCCTGGCGCATCATCAAATTCGGCGATGCGGACGCCTTCGTCTGCGGCGGCGCGGAAGCCGCGATCCTGCCGATGGGCCTCGCCGGATTTGCCAGCATGAAGGCGCTCAGCACCCGCAACGACGAGCCCGAGCGCGCCTCGCGGCCTTTCGACAAGAACCGCGACGGCTTCGTCATGGGCGAAGGCGCCGGCGTGATCGTCATCGAGGAGCTCGAACACGCCCGCAAGCGCGGCGCGAAGATTTACGCCGAGCTCATCGGCTATGGCGTGAGTGCGGATGCCTATCACCTCAGCGCCCCTTCACCCGATGGCAGCGGCCCGGCTTACGCCATCGGCATGGCCCTCAAACACGGTAAAAAGAATCCCGAGGACGTCGATTATCTCAACGCCCACGCCACCTCCACCGGCCTCGGCGACGTCGCGGAAACGAAGGCGATCAAGCTCGCGTTCGGCGATTACGCCACCAACGGGCTGGTGGTGAGTTCCACCAAGTCGATGACCGGCCACATGCTTGGCGCGGCCGGCGGCGTGGAGCTCATCGCGAGCGTCATGGCCATCAAGGACGGCGTCATTCCGCCGACGATCAACGTCGAGGAGCAGGACCCCGAGTGCGATCTGGATGTCTGCCCGAACGTCGCCCGCGAGGTGCCCGTCAAGGTCGCCCTCAGTAACAGCTTCGGCTTCGGCGGTCACAACGCGTCGGTGCTCGTCAGCAAGTTCGAGTGAGTTCGCCCATGGAAAATCCGGTCCATCGGCAGACGGGGGAGATCGCGTTCGGCGATACCGACGCCAGCGGCTGGATGCACTTTCCGAACATTTTCAAATACGCCGAGGAGGCGGAGCACGCGTTCCTTCGTTCGCGGGGCGTGCTGGTTTTCGCCCGGGAAAAAGGCGGCTGGCCGCGGGTGAAAGTATCCTGCGACTTCAAGCGGCCGTTCCAGTGCGGCGACAAATTCGAGGTGCTGCTAGGCGTTTCGCGGATCGGCGCGTCGTCCGTCACGTGGGATTTCGAGGTCCTCAACGCCGCCGGTGAAATCGCCGCTTTCGGCAGCATGACCAACGTCCGCGTGGATCGCGAAGGCCGTTCGCAGGAAATCACCGCCGCCGAGCGCGCCGCGATTCAAGGCGAAGCGTCCTGAGCCGCGGGCGCGCGTGGGACCATTTTTAGGTTCACTCGATCTTCAGATGGTGGTTTAATCCTGAAATGGACGTCCATCCGAACCACCAAACGTCATGAAAAACACATCCCCCATCTCCCTGCTTTTCATCACCGCCGCTTCATTCCCTACGGCATTCTGCTCAAGCTATCCTACTGCGGCACGGTTTTCTATCATTGGATCAGCAACGGGGTTCCCGGCATCTGGAAGCCCTTCGCCATCGCCGACGTGCTCTTCCTCGCCCTTTTTGTCTGGGCCTTCCTCGCCCTCGGGAGATCGCCCCGCCCAACCCCGGATCGACCGGCTTCGGATTTCGCGGTTTAACCTTCCCCCACCAAGCCACAGCCGGCAGATTCCGGGCGTCCCCTGACCCATGGAAACCACCGGCCGTATCATCCTCGTCCCGACGCCCATCGGCAACATGAGCGATATCACGCTCCGCGCTTTGGAAATCCTCCGCAGCGCCGACCGCATCGCCTGCGAGGACACCCGCCACTCCGGCCAGTTGTTAGCGCATCACGGCATCTCCGGCAAGCCGCTCGTCTCGCTGCACGAGCACAACGAAGCCCGCCGCGCGCCGGACCTCATCGCCGCCGCCCGGGCGGGCGAGACCATCGCCGTCATCAGCGACGCCGGCATGCCCGGCATCTCGGACCCCGGCTACCGGCTCGTGCAGGCCTGCATCGAGTCGGGCACGCCTCTCGAAGTGCTGCCCGGTCCGTCGGCGGTCATCACCGCGCTCATCGGCTCGGGCTTTCCCTGCCACGCCTTCCACTTCGGCGGCTTCCTCTCGGTGAAATCCGGCAAGCGCCGCAGCGCGCTGAGCGTCGCGCTGGAGTCGGGTGAAACCGGCATCTTCTTCGAGTCGCCGCACCGGATCGTTTCCACGCTCGAAATTCTAGCGGAAATCAACCCGCTCGCCCGCACCTGCGTCGCCCGCGAGCTGACGAAGAAGTTCGAGACCTACCACCGCGGCACCGCCGCCGAGGTGTTGGCGCATTTTCAAAGCCATCCGCCGAAGGGCGAGATCGTGTTGCTGGTGCACTCTGAAATGTAGTCCAGGACTTCGGTCCAATGCCTTCAAGGATTCAAAATAACGACCCGACCCGCATTCTTCTTCGCTGCGCAGCAATTCCTGTCACGGCGAGGCCTGCGGGTGCCGGAGGATGTCTCCCTGATCGCGACGGACCCGGACGATCATCAAGCATGACTTGGGCGGCGGGGATCAATCCGGCGGCTCCCTCGGTGCGGAGTTTCTTGCAGGCGCGTTTCACGGTGACGAGCGGCACTCAAAGACCGCCTTCAACTCCTCCGGGGTGAGCTCGCGCCAATCGCCTTCTTCGAGGTCGTCCGGCAGTTTCAAGCCGCCGATGGAAATCCGCTTGAGCCCGAGGACGTGGTTTCCCGCGGCGGCGAACATCCGGCGGACCTGGTGATAGCGGCCCTCGTGCAGGGTGACGAGGGCTTCCTTCTCGCCGAGCACTTCGAGCTTGGCGGGGAGCAGCGGGCGGTTCTCGTTGTTGAGGACTAGCGTGCCGGGGGCGAAGAGCTCGCCCTCGTGACCTTCCAACGGACGGTCGAGCTCGGCATGATAGACTTTGTGGCACTCCGATTTCGGATGGATGATCTTGTGGAGCAATTTCCCGTCGTCGGTCATCAGCAGCAGGCCGGTGGTGTCCTTGTCGAGCCGGCCGATGGGGTTGAGGCCGGGATTCCGCTGGGCGAAACGCGGCGGCAGGAGATCGTAAATCGTGCTGCCGGGGTCCTCGCTGCTGCACGTGTAGCCGTCCGGCTTGTGGAGCATGATGACGAGCGGGAAGGGGGGGTCGAGCGGTTCGCCGCGGAAGAGGATCTGGTCGTGCGGCGGCACGTCGTTCTCGCCTAACACGTTGCCGCCGGCATCGGTGACCGCGCCGGAGCGGATGAGGCGCTGGACTTCCTTGCGGGAGCCGTAGCCGAGGTTGGCGAGGAGTTTGACGAGTTTCATGGGAGAAAATGTTAGCGTTTCTCGGCGGAGAGGATCTTGTAAATCCTGTCCTCCGCGACTTTGCGCCAGGCGAGGCCGCTGGCTTCGAGGGCCGCTTCGTAGGGCAGTTGGCGGTTGGCGACGAGCAGCAATTTCCCGCCGCGCTTGAGCGAGGCGGCCGCCACCTTGAGAAACGCCCGGCCGAGATCCACGTCCGTCGCCTGGCCGGTGTGAAATGGCGGGTTCATGACGATGGCGTCGTAAATTTCCGGCAGGCCGGTGGTGACGTCGTGCCAGTGATAGGTGACTTCCCGCGTGTGGCCGGCGAGGTTCCGGCGGGCGCATTCCAAGGCGCGCGCGTCCGCCTCGAACAAGTCCAGCCGCTGGATCTTCGGGCAGCGCTTCAGCACGGCGTCGGATAGAAACCCCCAGCCAGCGCCGAGGTCGGCGACGTTTCCGTGCAGGTGGGCGGGCAGATGGTCGGCGAGAAGCTGCGAGCCCGGATCGATGTGGTCGCTGCTGAAAATCCCGGCTTGCACGATGAAGCCGGAAACTTCCCGCAGCTCGCCGAGTGCCCGCCATTCGCGGAAGACCGCTTCATCCGCCTCGTCCAACAGCGCGTGGAAGGCGCGGCACTTGTGTTTTTGGATCGAGACGATGTTGCCGGCCGCGCGGGAAAGCTCCTTTTCAAAACGCCCGGCTCCGGCGGTGTTCGGCATTGCCACGAGCAGGCGTCCGCGGGGCTCCAGCCGGTCCTTCCCCAGCGCGAACCACGCCAGCGCCTCGTCCTTCGACTTGCCGGGCAGGACCATCACCAGCGGGAATTTCCCGTCTGTCAGATGCTCCACCCGCGCGAACCCCGCCTTCTCCCAAGCCGCGGCGTGCGGCTTGAACGGCTGCCAGCCGACCACCTCCGGCCACGCCTTCAGCGCGGGATGCGGCTCCGCGCCGAGAAACAAGGCGCGCTTGGGGACGGAAATCCCGTCATCCGCCGAGAAGGCGAGCATCAATGTTTCAAGCGCGGGGTTCATGCGTCATTCTTGAGGTCATTCCGCGCGAAGGCAAACTCCGCGACGATTTCCCCGCCGATCAGGTGCTGCTCAATGATGCGCTCCAACACCTCCGGCGTGCACGAGTGATACCAGGCGCCTTCCGGGTAAACCACCGCGATGGGCCCGCGGATACAGACGCGGAGGCAGTTCGCCTTGGTGCGGAAAATTTTCGGGTTGTTGGCGTTGGCCAGCCCGAGCTCCTTGAGCCGCCGCTTGAGGTATTCCCAGGATTCCAGCCCGGCTTCCTTCGCGCAGCATTTCGGCTCGGTTTGATCCGCGCAGAGGAAGATGTGGCGCTCGATTTTTTCAATGCCGAGGGCGTCGGCGCAGGCGCGGAGGTCGTTCACTCGGCGGACTGTGATTTTCCGCCCTCGAAATTGCAAGACCCGCTCAAACCTCGTCACTGGTCCAGAAAGGCAGGGCGCAGCCATCCGCGAGCAAGCGGGCCCTCATCGCCGCAGTGAATTCCGACGGAAAAGTCGCGGCGAGTTTCCGGTCCGTCGTCCAAGCCGCCTCGCCACCATGGTCGGCGCACCAGATTTCCGTGCCGCCGGGATAACGAGCCCCGGCGACCCAGCGGCCCAGCGATGCGTCGATAACAGCAGCATTTTCCTGATCGGAGAAAACGCCCGGCTCAGTTGCCGGATCATGAAAAATGATGCTCATGGCGTGTTGGCTTGATCATGGGGAGAGTAATCGAAAAAGCAGGTTCCAAGCCAAGACAAGTGGTTCTCGCAATGCGTGCCTTTGGGGATGAAATCCGGACGCCGTGGGCTGCCCTGATCCGGAGCCCATTCCGGGGCAGACAAATCGCGGTGCTGGCGGGTCCGGACGGCGACATCTTTCGCGCAATAGGGGCAGTGGAAGCAGCGGCGAAAATCCCGCCGGTCGACTAGCAGCGCGTAACCGAACAGCGGCAGAGAACCGGTGATGAGCAGCCATTTTAGCAGAATGAGAAGCGCCGCGAGGCGGTAGCGTTTCACGGTGGTTTGATTAGGAAGGCAATGCATGTCAGCGGTTTGCGATGAGGCGAAGTGAGAACCTGGCCCAAAGCAGATCATTGATGCAATGAGAGAATCGCCGGCGGTCAGATTCCCTCCTGAGCGGCAGCCTGGCGCGATCCAGCGGCATCGCCTCAGTCGCAAGTTACCGCAGGCAATGCTGATTGGCAGGATTCCTTGAATGTTGGCTCCGCAGGGAAGATTGAGGGGGAAATCGTTGGAAACACGCCATCCGCCACCCAATCGGTTGAATAGTCAATTAAACGGTCGCCATGGCGCATTGAACGGCTCATGTTATTTGGTTAGCGATTTCGAATTCATCCTTCGACATCTATCAAACCATCTGGTTAAACTCTCCCCACGCAGCATGGAACCGACCACCGAGCGTGACTCATTGAAGTCGCCATTCACCCTTTCGCAGTGGCTCCTTGTCGCTGTCGGGACCGGGCTGTCGGGTATTCCGGTTTGGTGGTATCTCCAAGCTGGCGGACGGCCGGTCAGTCCATTCTGGATCACGGCCGGGGTTTCGATGGCGTTTTTCGTCCGTTATGGATGGAGGGCGGCTCCGGCGGTGATCACCGGCCATCTGGCGCTCGGGTGGCTCACCGCTCCCGACGGGCCGATGTGGGCGACTTTCGGATTGGCCGTGATCTTCACGGCGGAGGCCTGGCTGGTGAGCGTCGCGGCCTATCAAAATCGCCGGATGACAGCCGCCTGGCGCTATCTGGTGGCCGCGGTCCTCTGCGCGGCGCCGTGCGCCTTGCTGGCCGCGACCGTCCTAACTTACTCCGGCGGCATCCCAGCGGATTCCGCCGGAAACGCGGCTCTTCTCATCGCGCTGTCCCACGCCTTGGGGATCGTCGCGTTCGGCGGACTGACGCTTCATTTGCTGCAGCGCGATTTCAATCCGGCGGAACTTAAAAGGGAGCGGAAGGGGGCGCTGGCAGGAATCGCGGCGCTGGCGCTGGCGGGCCTGGCCTTTCACGGGTTTTCCAACGGATTTCTCGCTGCCAGTTCGGCTATCCTCCTGCCATTGCCGTTGCTGGTGGGCGCCGCGTTCCGACTCCCGCCGGCACCGGTTTCATTGCTGGCGGCGTTGTGGTGCGTGTCTTCGGTGGCACTGGCTTATTCCGGAAAGGGCCCCTTTGTGGCCGATGCGGCCGGGATGAATTTCACGGAACTCGGCGTTTATAACATCGTGATCGCTTCGGTCATCCAGCTGGTCGCCGCCGGCTCGTCAGGCTTGCGGAAGGCGGAGGCGATCACGCTGGCCCGCGGCTATCAGAAGGCGAAGCTGCACAGCCTGCAGGCGAACCTGAGCCCTCATTTCCTCTTCAACACGCTCAATGTCATCCGCGCCCTGGTCTATGCCGATCCGGCAAAGGCGGACCACGCCATTACTTCGCTGGCCGGCCTTTTGCGGCGCAGCCTCCGGACCTCGGAGGTCAGCTTGATCGGTCTCCGGGAGGAGCTCGAACAGATCGAGGTGCTGCTGCGGCTGGCCCGCCTGCGCTACCATGACCGCTTGCAGACGCGCATCCAGGTGCCGGACCACTTGTTGGAAGTCCTTGTGCCGCCGATGCTGTTATTCAATCTGGTGGAGAACGCGATCACCCACGGGATCGGCAGTTTGGAACTCGGCGGAATGATCACGATCAGCGCCGGGTCCAGCCAGGAACAGGTTCGGATTTCCATCCGCAACTCGGGAACGCTCGACGGAAAAGCCACCCGCGGCAACGGCACGCAGGACGCGCTGCAGCGGCTCGAGATGCTCTTCGGCGGCACCGCGAAGTTCTCCTTGTCACAAATGGACGAGAAGACCGTCTCCGCCGACGTCGACCTGCCGCTTTCCCCCAACTACCAGATATGAACTTCAAAAACCAGTTCCTCACCTTTCTCATCGTCGATGACGAGGATCTCGCCCGCGCCGATCTGTCCCGCCAGATCGGCGGGCTGCTGCCGTCCTTCACCGGTATCGAGGCCGCGAACATCCACCAAGCCCGCGACCTGCTGATGCGCCAGCGGGTGGACGGCGTGTTCCTCGACCTGGAAATGCCGGGCGGCAGCGGCCTGACCTTGCTGCCGGAAATCAGGGCGATGGGCGTGCCCGTCGTGGTGGTCACCGCGCATGAAAAATTCGCGGTGGATGCGTTTGACGGAGACGCGGCGGACTATCTGCTAAAGCCCGTCGAGCTGTCCCGCCTGGCAAGAGCCTTGACGCGCATCCGCAAGCTCGACCGCCGCGATCCGGCAGACCCGCTCATCATGCTCGGCGACCAAAGCAGCTGCTGGCCGCTGCGGCAGGATGAAATCGTCATGGTGGAATCCGAGGGCAAGAACGTCGTCCTCCATTTGAAAGACCGCGGACCGATCCCCATACCCCGCAGCTTGAAAGAGATCGAGGACCTGCTCAACGAGAGCCAGTTCGTGCGGGTGAATCGTTACCGAATCGTCCAGTTGCTGTGCTTGAAAGAGATCCGCCGACGCGCGGGAGCAGGCAACTTCGTGGCCGAGCTCGACGGCCACGGGACCATCGAGTTCTCCCGGCGGCAGTCGATCGCCTTCCGCCAGCGCTTCGGGTTTTGAGAAAGATCAGTGCAGATTCGAGATGGTCTGGAAGATGGCGGTGATCATCAGATAGGCCATGGTGCCGATGAGGCCGGCCATGATGATCAGCACGGTGGGCATGACGAGGGCCATGATCCGCTGGAGGCTCTTGTCGAGCTCCTTGTCGTAGCGCTCGGCGGCGCGACGCAGGGAGAGGTCGATTTTGCCGGTTTGCTCGCCGACGGAAATCATGTCGATGAGCAGCGGCGGGAAGGCGCCGTTGCGGATGAGGGCTTTGGAAAACGACCGGCCGTCGCCGACCTGGGCGATGACCTTGTCGAGCTCGCCGCGAAGGCCGCGGTTCTGGGTGGCATCGCGGGAGAGTTCGAGCGCACGCAGCAGCGGCAGGCCGTTGCCGACGAGGTTGGCCATGGTTTCGAGGAACTGGACGTAGAAGCGGCTGGTGATGACCGGGCCGACGAGCGGCAGCTTGAGCTTCATCCGGTCCCAGGCGGGTTTGTTAGCGTCGTTGTCCTTCCAGGCTTTGAAGAAGATGAGCGAGGCAATGATGGTGAGAAGCATGACGATCCACCACTTCTTGATAAAGGCGGACGCGCCGATGAGAATGGCGGCGCCGAGCGGCATTTTCCCGCCGCTGGTCTGGATCAGCGCGGTGAGCTGCGGGATGAGAACGGTGATGAAAATGATTGAAACTCCGATGCCTGCCAGAATCAGGAACGCCGGATAGATCATCGCGAGGATGAGGCGGGCCTGGAGCTCGGCGAGGGTCTTCAGATAGTGGGCCTGGCGCTTGAGGATGTCGTCGAGCGCGCCGGACGCCTCGCCGGCGGCGGCGAGCGAGCAATACAGCGGACCGAAGCTGGGGCTGACTTTTTTCAGGGCGACGGAGAAATTCACCCCGTCGCGCACGATCTGGCGGATCTTGAAGGAGACGGCCTTGAGATTGCCGAGCTCCTGGCGGTTTTCCATGGATTTGAGCGCGGGCTCCAGCTGGAGGCCGGCGCTGAGCATGTCGGAGAGTTCCTCGGTGAAGAGCACGACTTCCTGGCGCTTGAGCTTGATCGGGCCCTCGGGGATCACGTCTTCCTTGGCGTCGGCCTTGGCCCGGGAGCGGTCGGGCTCCTCGGTTTTCCCCTTGGCGCCGCCAGTGGATTTTTTGGCGGAAACGGCGGCGGCGGTTTCCCGGAGATTGACCGGCTGGAGGCCTTTTCGATCCAAAACGCGCAGGGCCTCGGGACGATCCGCGGCATCGATTTCCCCGGTGGTGACGGAGCCGTTAGTGGCGAGGGCTTTGTAGGCGTAAAGAGGCATCGGCGGGTAAAACTGAAATACTGAAATGAAATCAATCCCCGCCGATGTCGGAGGAGGTGACGGAGATGACTTCCTCGATGGTGGTCTCGCCCTTCATGACCTTGTGCCAGCCGTATTCGCGCATCGGGATGTAGCCGTCGCGCACGGCCTGGACACGGAGTTCGACGGCTTGGGCGCGGTGGGCGACGAGCTCCTGCATCGGCTGGGTGAGCAGGATGATTTCGTAAATCGCGAGCCGGCCGGAGAAGCCGGTCATGCGGCAGCGGTCGCAGCCTTTCGGCGAGTAAACCTGGCCGGGGATGTGCATCGGGATGCCGAGGTCGCGTTTGTCCTGCTCGGAAACCTCGCGCGGAGTTTTGCAATGAGGGCAAAGTTTCCGGACGAGGCGCTGGGCGAGGAAGGCGCGGACGGCGGCGGAGACGAGGAACGGTTCCACGCCCATGTCGATGAGCCGGCTGATGCCGCCCATCGCGTCGTTGGTGTGGAGCGTGGAGAACACCAAGTGACCCGTGAGCGACGCGCGGATGGCGATTTCCGCAGTCTCAAGGTCCCGGATTTCCCCGATCATCACGATGTTAGGATCGGCCCGCAGAATCGAGCGCAGCGCGGTGGCGAAGGTCAGGCCGATCTCGTTTTTCACGGCGATCTGCATCACGCCGGTGAGCTTGTTTTCCACCGGGTCCTCGACGGTGACGATGCGCCGCTCGGGGTGGTTCACCTCGGTGAGGAACGAGTAAAGACTGGTCGATTTACCCGATCCGGTCGGGCCGGTGATGAGGATGATGCCGTTAGGAAGGTGCAGGAGGGACTCGATTTTCTTGAGCACGAACGGCTCCATGCCGAGCTTGGCGATGTTGAATTTCTCCTGGTTGAGGAGTCGCAGGGAAACGCTCTCGCCCTCGACGGTCGGCACGGTGGCGACGCGGACGTCGATGGTCGCGCCTTCGAACTGGAGGTTGATCCGGCCGTCCTGCGGCACCCGGCGCTCGGCGATGTCGAGGCGGGCCATGATTTTCAAACGGGCGATGACCGAGCTCTGCAACGCCTTGATGTTTTCCGGCACGGCGATCTCGATCAAGCGGCCGTCGATCCGGTAGCGGATGCGGAGATTGGTGCTGAGCGGCTCGACGTGGATGTCCGTCGCGCGCTGGTCGAGCGCCTCGCGGATGATCTGGTTGACGAACTTGACCACGGAGGCTTCCTCGTCGTCGTCCTGGTCGATGACGTTGGCCTCGTCCTCGCCGCTTTCGATCTGATCGTAGTCGAAATCGCGGCCTTCGAGGATTTGCTCGAAGGTGTCCGCGCCGACCCCGTAAAGGCGGCGGAGCGCTTCATAAAGCCGCTTGCGAGAGGCCATGCACCAGTCGATGGGCAGCGCGAGTTCCTGCGCGGCGGCCTGGCGGGCGACCAGATTGAACGGGTCAAACGTGCAGAGCTTCAGCCGCTTGTGATCGCCATCGCCGGTGATCGCCACGGGCAGCAAGCGGTGACGCAACGCCAGCCGCGGGCCGCAAGCCTCGCGCAACGGAAGCGGCACTTCCGCCAGCGGGATGCTGTCGAGCCACTCGATGCCGAGGTCGTGCGCGAGCTCGCGCATGTAGCGCTCCTCATCGACCACGCCGGCGTCGAGCACGTCATCAATGGGCGAGCGCTGGCGCTGGGCGGCGCCTCGAAGGACTTCGGTAAGCGCGGGAATGTCCTCGCAACCGGTGCGACGGGCAGGTTCGATCAAAAGCTGGGTCATGAGTGGCGACTTCTTGTCGCTCAAAAGCCGCCCGCCCGCAACCTTGTCTCTCGAAATTGAACAAATAGCCTGCGGCGAGGCGGGATTTCACGTGCGGTCCGGGCCATTTCCTGCATCGTTCCGGGCGTGTCATATCTGGAAATCAAAAACCTCCACACCCATTTCAGCCAGCGGACCGGCTCGGTGTTTTCGCCCGGCAAGCACGTCGTCCGTGCGGTGGACGGAGTGAGCCTGAGTCTCGAAAAGGGCGAAATCCTCGGCCTCGTCGGCGAATCCGGCTGCGGGAAATCCACCTTTTCGCGCACCATCATGCAGCTCATCCCGGCGACTTCCGGCTCGGTGGTGCTCGACGGCGAGGATCTTTCCGCCCTCGCCCCGGCGGAAGTCCGCAAGCGGCGACTGGATTTCCAAATGGTTTTCCAAGATCCCTACGCCTCGCTCAACCCGCGGATGACGATCTTCTCCACCCTCGCCGAAGCCGTCCGCCAGCGCCATCCGAAGCTGAAGGGCGACGCGCTCTTCCACCGCGTGGAAACGCTCATGGCCACCGTCGGCCTCGATGCGAAAGTCATGCGCAAATACCCGCACGAATTCTCCGGCGGCCAACGCCAGCGCATCGCCATCGCCCGCGCGCTCGCCCCGGAACCGAAGCTCGTCATCGCCGACGAACCGGTCTCCGCACTCGATGTCTCCATCCAGTCGCAGATCCTCAACCTCATCACCTCGCTCCAGAAAGACCTCGGGCTGACGATGATTTTCATCTCCCACGACCTCGGCGTCGTCCACTACATCGCCGACCGCATCGCCGTGATGTATCAGGGAAAAATCGTCGAGTCCGGCCCGGCGGGGCAAGTCTTCCACGAGCCGCAGGCCGACTACACCAAGCGTCTGCTCGCCTCAATCCCGCGGCTGGCCGCGAATGGTTAGGCCGTCCGCTTCAAACGCGGCGCGCAAGGCTTGCAGGATCGCCACTGCCGTCGGGCCGTCGCCGTGGACGCAGAGGGAATCGACCTTGCCGTTCGAGACAATCGCCATCGCCTGGGCCACCGCGTCGTCCACGTTGGCAATCACCGCGCCCGGCTCCGCCCGCGGCATCAGCGAGCCGTTTTCCAGATAGCGACGGTCCGCGAAACCTTCCGAGCAGACCGCCAGCCCCGCCGCACGACCGGCAGCGGCGAGTTGGCCCGCGGGCGGCGCGTAGAGCGTCAATTCAGGCGAAATGGCAACGATCCCTTCCACCACCGCCGCGGCCAGCGCCTCATCGCGGTCCGCCTGATTGTAGAGCGAGCCATGGGGTTTCACATGATTGAGCCGCGCGCCCGCCTCCGCGGCTAACGCGGAAAGTTTCCCGACCTGCCGCCGCACCAGGCCGGTAACTTGATCTAGCGGCAGCACCAAGGCCCGCCGGCCGAAATGCTCGCGGTCCTCGTAACCCGGATGCGCGCCGATCGCCACGCCCGCCGCCATCGCCAATTCGATCGCCCGCCTCATCGTTAGCTCGTCGCCGGCATGGCCGCCGCAGGCGATGTTCGCGGAACTCACCAGGCCGAGAAGCACCTCGTCCTCGCTCCCGCCCTCGCCGAGATCGGCGTTCAGATCGATGAATCGCATTGCCGTTATTACAACAGTTTCAGTCCCGTCCGCAAGCTTGCGAAATCCCGCTCCTCCCGCCACAGCAGTTCCCGCGCCTCTTCCCAAGTCACCTCGCGGAATCTCACGGCAGCACCCGGCCACGCCCGCGCCAGCTTCGGCAAGTCCACGGAAATGACATGGCCGATCTGCGGATAGCCGCCGATGGTCTGCCGCTCCGCCAGCAGAATGATAGGCTGCCCGTCCGGCGGCACCTGCACCGAGCCGCAGGCCACTGGCTGCGAGACCATTTCGCGGGGCTCGGCGAGTTCCAGCGCCCCGCCTGCCAGACGCGCGCCCATCCGGTCCGACCGCGGCGTGAGCTGGTAGGCTTCCGAGCGGAACCGCAGCCTCGCCGCATCCGAGAACCAATGTTGCTGCACGCCTGGCAGAAACCGCAGCTCGACCTCCGAAATCCGATCCTCCCGCCCGACATGCCAGTCGCCGCAGCGAGGAACCTCTCCCGCCTCGCAAAAAGCCAGCCGATCACCCGCCCTCAACCCACGTCCGTGAAATCCTCCGAAACCCGCCCTCAAGTCCGTCGCCGCGCTTCCCAGCACTTCCGGCACCCCCAGTCCGCCGGCCACCGCGAGACAGGCGCGGACGTCGCCCGTTAGTTTCGAGAAATCCACCGTCTCGCCCGCCGCCACGCGCCGCGATTTCCCCGTCGCGCCGACCAAAGCCACCGTCGTTTCCGCGTGGAATTTCAAGACCGGCCCGCTCATGCAGATTTCCAAGGCCGCCGCGCCTTCCTCGTTTCCCACCATCAGATTCGCCACCCGCAAGGCGTGCCGGTCCACCGCCCCGCCGGGAGAAACGCCGGACGATTCGTGACACGGCCGCCCCAGATCCTGCACCGTCGTCAACGCGCCCGGCTCGATCACCTCGATCCAGCGCTCACCTGATATTTCCGCGGCCCGCGGAATTTCAACCGCCGCCTCAAGCGCCTCCACCGGCACGAAGCGCACCCGGTCCCCGGACCGCAACAAGGCCGGCCGCGCCGCCAGCGGATCAAACAAGCCCGCGTCCGTCCGTCCCAGCACATGCCAGCCGCCCGGCGACGCGAACGGATAGATCCCCGCCTGCCCGCCCGCCACCGCCACCGATCCCGCGGGCACCGCCAGCCGCGGAGTTTCCCGCCGCGGCACGCGCAGGCATTCCGGCAAGCCCAGCAGATAGGGAAATCCCGGCGAGAACCCCACCGCCGCCACCGTGTAAACCGCGCTGCTGTGCCGCGCGATCACCTCCGCCACCGACAAGCCCGTCCGCTCCGCCAGCTCTTCCAAATCCGGCCCGTGCACGCCGCCGTAACAAACCGGAATTTCACGCTCCTCGCCCTCGATCCATCGATCCGCAACCACCACCACCGACCCGATCCATTCCAAAATTTCCAACCCGTCCGCCTCGTCGAAACGCACCGCCAGCGAGTCGAACGACGGCACCACGTCCAGCACCCCGGCCGGCCGCTCGTTTTCCAAAGCCGCCACCAAGCCCATCACCCGCGCCAGCGCCGCCTCGCCGGATTCACCGGGAAACTCCACCAGCCACGCGGAATCGCCGAGAGCCTTGAGCGTCATGGCCGCAGCCTCGCACGTTCCCGCAGACTTGCCAATCTCGGTGAATCGACGAGCTTGAGCGGAGAAATCGTCATTGGCCCATGAAACCCATCGTCATCACCTGCCTGCTCGGCATCACCTCGCTTGCTTCCTGTCAGGAAAGGAAAAAAAACCCGCTCGGCGAGACCCGCGCCACCGCGGCCGCCGCCAACGCGCGCCCCGCCTTGGAGCGCGATCTCGCAGCAGCCGGCTTGCACTTCGGCGACCCCGTTTTCATCCGCGCCTTCAAGGAGGAAAAGCAGCTGGAATTGTTCCTCCGCAACCGCGCGAGCGGAAAATTCAAGCTGTTCCGCACCTATCCGATCACCGCCGCGTCCGGCGTCCCCGGCCCGAAACTCGTGGAAGGCGACGGCCAGGTGCCGGAGGGATTCTATCACGTCCCGTCCGCCGCGATGAATCCCGCCAGCCGCTACCACCTCTCGTTCAACATCGGTTATCCCAACGAATTCGACCGCGCCCACCAGCGCACCGGCAGCGCGATCATGGTTCACGGCAACTGCGTTTCGATCGGCTGCCTCGCCATGACCGATGCGAAAATCGAGGAGATCTACACGCTCTGCGCCGCCGCCCACCACGGCGGCCAGCCTTATTTCCGCATCCATCTATTCCCCTTCCGCATGACCGCGGCACGCATGGAAAAAGCCGCGGAAAACCCTAACCAAGACTTCTGGAGAAACCTCGCCGAGGGCTACGACCACTTCGAAAAAAACCACGTCCCGCCGGACGTCACCGTGCGCCACCTCCGCTATCATTTTTCATCGAAGCCGAGCTGAATCGGCCGACCCGCTCACCCGCCGCCCGCAGGCACTCTCCATCAGATCCGTCCAGCGGTAGCGGTCCCTGCCGCCAACCACCCCGAACTCGCCGACCCGTGGATCGCCTACAACCACGACATGATCCCGCGCTACCGCAATCTCGCCCGGGCGACCTATGGCATCGACGGCCTGCATGTCCCGATTTCCTCTTACCTCCACGAGCCGGATCCGGCCGCAAGCAAGAGCCGCAACCAGCGCCAGATGTCCATGAACCCTTGGGGGCTGACCATCGGCCTGCAAGGGATGACACTGCAAAGCATGTGGCAGAAATACCTCTGCGATCAGGACGTCGAATCTCTAGGGTCAGTAGTATCAGATCGAAACAAGTGGTTTTTTTGATTTTTTCTGAAGGTTGGATTTGGGCGTGAGGATGCCTGCCAGATCGGGAGTTGCGATTTGGCCGGGCTGAGATTTGGACCTCTTGGTTTGTTGGCTTCCGGGACGGAAGGTGGAGACGGTGGCGGGTGGTGGCAGCCACCGGTTGCAGATCGTTTTTCAGATCGGCTTCGCCCCTTTTGCCTGGCGGACTGGTGTGACGAGCCCTCGACAGGTTGCCGGGGCGGAGTATCTTGAAGCCATGGTCCGGCCCGGGGTTGTTCTCCCCAGGTCGGATCGGGGGCGACCGGTGTCTTGGCTTACTGACCCAAGCCGTCGCGTTTCCACGCGGCATCCCAGCTAGAGCCATCCGGTCGCCCCGTCTCCGTTTTGCTAGTCCCGTTTGCGGTTCATTTCGTTTGAGGCCGCGGGTTGGTGGGAAGGTGGTTCATTGGCGCGTGGGGAGGTCGATGCCGTGGAGTTCGAG
>NZ_JBIKBQ010000053.1:0-25727 GCF_058122085.1 Luteolibacter sp.
CGCCCTCGATGCCATATCGGCCATGAAGTTGCAAGACCTCGCCGTCGCGAGGTGCTACCCGGACGTGGTTGACCAAATCAAGGCAGCCGACCCGAAAGACGAGACCGGCTACGGCAAGAAGCTCGCGGTCAAGGCCAAGTTAGCCGATTTCCAAACCGAGCTCGGCGGCTTTTTGACCAAGCAGGACTTTGCAGGCGCCCTCGCCTTCATCGAGAAGTCGGCTGCCTCAGGTGATTTTGAAGGCGAGAGCAAGCAGCAGGTTGTCCAATCGAAGATAGGGGTCTTCATCAGCATGAAGAAGTTCGACGACGCCATCAAAGCCATCGAGGAAGCCAAAGCCGTCGCGCCGGAAAGCGAACTCGCTCGCAGAATCGACAAAGCCTATCCGTCCGCGATCGAGGAAGCGAAAGCCGCCGCGAAGGGTGAGGAAAAGCCCGCCGAAAAGATCGAGAAGTAAGTTCTTCCGTCCCCGTTGCCTCTTGCAACGCCGTCCGGTCATGCCGGACGGCGTTCAACCCCCTTTTTCCCCGCCTCCGGTCCGGCCACCCGCTCTTTCAACGGCCTTCACCCCAAAAGCAATTTCCTAGCAATCAGACCATGAACAAGCTAACGACCAAAGAGAGGATCGAACTGATGAAAATGAATCACACCATTATCCATTGGGCGCTTGCCGGGCTGCTGGCGGCGCTCACCACGCTCCATGCCGCTGAAACGACGGCCGCCCAACCCATTGACCGGGAGACCTTGGACAAATGGTCCGCGCCATACCGGGGCTGGCACTACCAGCCCGATCATGTGATTTCCGCTGATCCCAAGATCCCCGGGCACGAGGACTTCAAGAACACGGACGTTCCGTGCGTCTATCAACTGCCGGGTCAGCCTGACAAATGGTACATGAGCTTTATCGGGTTCAACGGCAAGGGCTACAACAGCTTTGTCGCCGAAAGCACCAACCTTGTCCAGTGGACCAATCCGAAACTGGCCATGGGGTTCGGCAAGGAAGGCGATTTCGACTTCGGCGGATGCGTGATCGGTGCGTATCTTTACGGATCTTATGACATCAAGGCCCCGCGCGTATTGAAGAAGCGCGATGGCAAGTACTGGACGCTCTATGGCTGCTACCCCAAGCAGGGCGGCTATGAGATCGATCCCGGTTACGAAGGCGTTGCCAGCAGCGACGACGGCATGACCTGGAAACGGGCCAAGGACAAGTACATCCTTTCCGTTCACGATGCGGACTGCGGGGAGTGGGAGAAGGACTGCATCTATCAGCCGTGGCTGGTGGAGCACGAGGGCCGCTTCTACAATTTCTACAACGCCAAGCATATGCCGGACTGGATCGAGCAGATGGGCGGCGCCACCTCGACGAACCTGCTGGACTGGAAACGCTATGCCTCCAACCCCATCGTGCGGGTCCGCCAGGGCGGCTACGACGAGAAGTTCTGCGCCGACGGCAAGGTGTTCCGCGACGGCGATCACTGGGTGATGTTTTACTTCGGCGTCGGCAAAGGCGGCGCCCACATCATGGCCGCCTTTTCGCGCGACCTCATGCATTGGACCGCGCATCCGGAACCGCTGTACAAGGCGGGCGGAAATCCGAGCGGCCTGGACAAACAGTTCGCCCACAAGATCTCGTTGGTTTACAACCCGAAGAACGAGACGTTCTATCTTTACTATTGCGCCGTCGGCAGCAAAGGCCGCGGCATCGGGCTGATCACCAGCAAGCCACTCCCGGCCAACTGAAACCCTATCCCTCAGGCAAACAACTCCAAACCGAAAGGAACACCATGAACCACGATCCTGATCCGTTAGGCAGATGCGTTTCCACACCCTTCTCCCGCGGCAGGGCGGATTTGCCGGTTCCACTTTCATCGCGGCGAGCAGTTGGAAGGAGGATGAAATCCAAACACAGTCCGCCTCGGTTGCCGAGGAGTTCGACGTGATCAAGGAGGACAAGGTGCTTCCGGGAACGAACGTGCCATTGCGCTCCGAGCGCAAGGAGTCAAAAGGCTTCAAGGCCACCCAGGTGGTTTCCGTCAGCTCGACGAATGTCGCGGTGATCGAAAAGGTATCAAGGGAGATCACCAACTTGCTCGAACAGGGGGTGAATGTGACCTCGTTCGATCCAAGCTACTACTATACCCACCTCGGCGAGCTGAAACTCGAGATGCTGTCGGAGGCGGCGAAGGATGCGCGCGCCAGGGCTGAGAACATTCTCAGCTCGGCTGGAAACACCCGTGTTGGCAAACTGGTTTACGCGGACATGGGAATCATCAACATCAACGCCGCGAACTCGACCGAGACGTCGACCGAGGGCAACAACGACACGTCTTCGCGCGACAAGGACATCATCACGATCGTGCACGCGGAATTCGAGGTCGAATGACCCGAGCAGCGCGTCGCCATTTCCGGTAGCAGGTGCTTTTTCACGCCTCCTTGGTCTTCGCCGTCTTCTTCGCAGCCACCTTTTTCACCTGGCGCGGCGGGAAGTCGAAGCCGATCTTGCCGTCCTTGGCGTCGAACTTGCGCTAGGTATGGTTGGAGACGAGGCCGTTGAGGGCAACGAAGCCGCGCCCTCCAAATCTCGATGGTTCGGAGTGAAGCCGAATCTGATTCTCGGTGGCACTTGCTGTGGCGGCGCTGAGGCAAATTACTCCGTTGGGTGGAACCGAGAAACGAACCATGCTTTCGCAGGCCCGGCATGCCTATCCACGATGCGTGCGGAGTTTTATGGGGAGGATTTGTAATCCGGGTTAGGCGTTGGCATATTCGCGCCGTCGGTCGTGCGCACGAAATCGGAAAGTCGTTTCATGGGCGTTATGATTAAGGCTGAAGCCGGGCCAATCTTACGTTTTTCCCAGTGGCTCTCCGATACGGTTGCGTTTGAAGCGTTGATGGCAACTTGTATCCGTTCCGCCTATTTCACTTCCCGCATTTTCGGGTCGACATCAAACCGCTTGCAGGCCCGAATTGCCCGGAACTCCGATTGCATCAATGTATGAATTTAAAAGCCGTGTTTCAGCACCTCCAAACCCATCCGTCAGGCACGAATTCCGATCCTTGCATTGACTTGCCCGGGGGTGGGCGCCCGAAAGGCTGCCTCTTCGCAGGTTTTCTATCATCCCTGGTCTTGTTCTCGACCCTGACCGGGAACATCTCCGCAGCGGAGGAAATCAGGCTTTCCTCCCTCGATCTGGGCCACGTGCTGCAAGGCAGCGGCAAGCCGGGTGTGGACCGCTCGGCGACAGGCAAGCCGCTGCGCATCGCCGGCCGGGAATACAGCCATGGGTTCGGCACCCACTCGCCGAGCACGCTGCACCTCGACTTGCAGGGAGGCTGCGTTCGCTTCAACGCCCAGGTCGGCATCAATGACGACGGTCCGGCCATCAGGAAAAACGGCAGCGTCGAGTTCATTATTGAGGGCGATGGCAAAGTCCTTTGGTCCAGCCCGCTGATGCGCGGTGGCATGGCGGCGCAGGCGGTCGATCTCGACCTCTCCGGCGTGAAAATGCTGGCGCTGAGGGTCACCGATGGCTTTGACGACACCAAGAATGACGAAGCGGTCTGGGCGGAGGCGACCTTCAAGGTGACAGGAACCAAAACACAAACCGTCGGCGCACCCGTGACTCCGCCGCGCTGGGTTCTCGGCAAGGATCTAACCACCGAATGGCTGGTGCCCCAGGACAAGCGCCTGCCGCATGCGGATTTCATCGAACAGGGCGGGCTGCGCGTCGGCCAGGTGGTTCGCTACCGGGTGGATGCCCAAAAAGCCCTGTCGATGCGGCGCAGCGTGATCTGGCCCGGCTTGCGCAAAGGGAAAAACGGCATGTTTGACGGAGTCATCAAGCACTACGATTCACAGGAAGCCGAACCTGCCATCAGCATCGACGGCTCCCCGCTCGGTGCCATCACCGTGGAGCGGGTGCTGCTCGACGGCACTCTAACCATCCAAGGCCGGGCCGGCCGAGACCTGGCGATCACCCGCTGCGCCTTCCCCAGCCCGACCTTGCCGACGGCGGTGGACCGCTGGACCCTGCGCAACACCGGCAAGGTGCCGCGCACGGTGACGGTCGCCCCCATCGCGCTCCGCTATCAGATCGAGGGGCCTTATGGACTCAACGTCACGGAGGTCACTTGCACCGCGCCCACCTCCACCGTGCTGGCCCCGGGCAAGGAGATGGTCTTCGCCGTGCTTTTCGGCGGCCGGCTGGACAGCGAGCCAGCGGGAAAAATCGACATCGCCACCGAGGAGCGCGCGCGGCGTGACTATGTCGTGAGTCTTCAGCGCAACCTCCGCTTGGAAACACCCGAACCGGAACTCGATCGCGCCTTCAGTTTCTGCAAGCTGCGCGTCGCCGAGGCGATCAACGCCACCCGCGGCGGCATGATGCTCGCACCCGGCGGGCTGGCCTATTACGCCGCGGCCTGGTGCAACGACAACGTGGAATATGCCGGACCGTTTTTCCCCTTCCTCGGAGATCATAACGGCAATCAGGCCTCACTCGACACCTACCGGTTATTCCAGAAGCACATGACGCCGGACTACAAGCCGGTTCCACCCTCGCTCCACTCCGAAGGGATCGGCATCGCCCGCACCGGCGGCGACCGCGGCGACGCGGCGATGTATGCCTACGGCTGCGCCCGCTTCTGCCTGGCCCGCGGCGACAAGGCCATCGCCAAGGAGCTCTGGCCCGCCATCGTCTGGTGCTTGGAATACTCGCGCCGCCAGACCACCGCCGAAGGAGTCATCGCATCCGACAGCGATGAGCTGGAAGGCCGCCTTCCAACGGGCAAGGCCAACCTTTCCACTTCCTCGCTCTATTACGGCGGATTGCGGGCGGCAGCGGACCTCGGCCGGGCTCTGGGAATGGAGACGGAAGCAAATGCCTACGACCAGCAGGCGGACGTCATGGCCAAGGCGATCGACAAATATTTCGGAGCCACCGTCGAGGGTTTCCCCACCTATCGGTATTACGATGGCAATGACGTGCTGCGCTCATGGATCTGCCTGCCACTGTGCATGGGGCTGACGGACCGGCGCGACGGCACCATCGCCGCCTTGTTCTCGCCGCGGCTTTGGACATCCGACGGTCTCGCCTCCCAAGCGGGAGACCAGGCCTTCTGGGACCGTTCGACGCTCTACGGCCTGCGCGGCGTCCTGCAGGCTGGGGAAACCACCACCGGGCTGCGCTACCTTTCAGCCTACACCCGCCGACGGCTGTTAGGCGATCACGTCCCCTACCCCGTCGAGGCCTGGCCCGAGGGCGACCAGCGCCACCTTTCATCGGAGAGCGGGCTGTATTGCCGGATCTTCACCGAGGGACTGTTCGGCCTCCGTCCCACCGGGCTTGATCGCTTCAGCTGCACGCCGCGTCTGCCGGAAGGCTGGCCGCGCATGGCGCTGCGCTCGGTGCGCGCCTTTGGCCGCAACTTCGACGTGGTGGTGGAGCGGCGTGGCCAAAAGCAGCACCTGACCATCATCCAGGATGGACGCACCGTCGCCGAGCACGATCTGGCAAACGGGGCGTCAGCCGAGATCCATCTGCCCTGACCGTGGCGCATGAGGCGAAGAAATTTGCTCGCCGCCGGGATGACCCAAGATCCCCAGCCGCAGCAATGGCAGCTCCACCCTAACGACTGCAGAGATGTTGCGTTTGAGATGGATGCCGGAAAAAAGGGGGGGACGGCGCATCGGGAAGGGGTAATGGATGATTCCGATGACGAGCGGACTGAAGTCCCGGGCTACTTTCTCAGGCCTCTTTCGTCTTCGCTGCTTTCTTCATGGCGACCCTTTTCACGCGGACCGAAGCGCCTCGCGGACGGAGTTGGGATGGGTGGCGGCGATTTTCAGGAGAGTTTTGGCGGCTCCGCTCGGGACACTGATGTGTTGCTCCCATTTGTGAAGAGTGCGGACACTGACGCCGATGAGTTGGGCGAACTTGGTTTGGCTGAGGCCCATGGCGCTGCGGATGGCAACGGGATCGGGATTACTGGAATTGATCGAAGGTGCGGGTAATGATCGTCCCTTCTCCATGAGGAAACCCACAAGGTCTTCGGCAATATCCTTGAGTTGGGGGATGACTTCCTCCGGGGTATCGGCATGGCAGCACTCGCCCACAAGACCGGGAATGGAACCGACGAAAACCTGATCTTCATCGCTCCAGCGCACGCTGAGGGGATAGTTGCGGGCCAGGCGGGTGGCTTCTTTGGCGGAGATCTTTTTCATGACTTGGACTCGTTGATTTTATCGGCGATATGGCGTTCGAGATAAGCCTTGGCGTCGTCGCCGTCACGTCCCGGAATAATCGCCGGAATTCTGACTGCGGGGTGTTCGAATTTCCGGTGACTCCCCTTGCCGCAGGAAGCGAGTGTGAATCCCGCTTTCCGAAGATCCTTGAGGAGGTCGCGGATTTTCCGTGGCACATGCGGAACCATACTCTTCTAGGGTAGAGCCGCAACTTCAATCTTCCGCAATGACGGAGAGACTGATGAGCGAAGTTCCAGCCACTTCGCGATGAATGGACGAGACGTCCGATTCCCTTGTAAGAGCCTCACGCTTCCTTCGTCTTGGCGGTCTTCTTCGCGGCGACCTTTTTCACCGGGCGCGGCGGGAAGTCGAAGCCGATCTTGCCGTCCTTCACGTCGAAGGTGAGGTGGGCGTCGAACTTGCGCTTGGTGCGGTTGGAGACGAAGCCTTTGAGCACGTCGGTCTTACCGGTGGAAATGAGCTTGAGCATCTGGTCCTGCGGGATTTCGCACTGGAGGATGGACTTGCCGATGCGGATGCCGTGCGGGTCCTTCTTGGTGATGATTTCCGGGACGTGATAGGCCTTGTCGGTGGCGTAAACCTTGTAGGATTTGCCTTCTTCGGTTTTCGCCTCGCCGATGAGTTGCTCTTCGGTCAGCTCGGGCGGGCCGTCACGGTCGTCGTTTTCGAAGACGAAGTTGATCTTGAATTTCGCGTCTAACTCAAGGGCGGCGTCGAAGGGTTTGTTGAACTTCGAGCGGAAGCCGGTGAGCGGGCCGACGTGTTTGGTGGTGAAGAGCTGGATGGCTTCCTCCTCGGTGAGCAGGCGGCCGGCGATGTGTTTCTTCGCCTTGAATTTGCACTCCGGCTCGCGGCACTCGTAGGTGGCTTCCGTTTGCTTGAGGCTGGACGCGCCGCACATCGGGCAGGTGACCTTGAGGTCGGGGAAGACTTCGCTTTTCGCGAGATCGGCGGCGGAGCGGGCTTTGGTGCAGATCTCGTCGGTGTAGGCGATGATCTCTTTCATGAAATCGTCGCGCTGGAGATTGCCCTGCTCCATCTGGCGAAGTTTGAACTCCCAGTCGCCGGTGAGTTTCGGCGAGTAGAGGCCCTCGATGTTCATTTCGCGGACGAGGTCGATGAGGCGCATGCCGGCTCCTGAGACGAAAAGCTCGCGGCCTTCGCGGGCGAGGTATTTCTGGGAGATCAGGCCTTCGATGGTCGCCGCGCGGGTGGCGGGCGTGCCGAGGCCGCGCTCGGCCATGGCTTCGCGGAGCGCTTCGTCGTCGATGAGTTTGCCGGCGCCTTCCATCGCGGAGAGGAGAGTGGACTCGGTCATCCGGGCGGGCGGCTTGGTTTCCTCGGCGAGCACTTCGACGGGGTCGGCGTGGGCGGGCTCGCCGGCGCTGACGGGGCAGAGCTCGTCTTTGCCGGCGGCGACACCGGGGCGGCGGCCATAAACTTCGAGCCAGCCGGGTTTCACCAGGATGCGGCCTTCGGTTTTGAAACAATCCTGCTCGATGCGGGTGAGGCGGGTCGTCTGCTCGAACTCGGCGGACGGATAGAAGACGGCGATGAAGCGCTTGACGATCATGTCGTAAAGCTTCTGCTCGGCCTCGCTGAGTTTGGCGAATTTGCCGGTCGGGATGATGGCAAAGTGATCCGAGACCTTCTTGCTGTCGAAGACGCGGCGCGATTTGTGCAGGCGCGGGCCTTTTTCGTCGCTGCCGGAGAGCACGGCTTTGGCGTATTTCGCGACGTCGAGGTCGCTGTTGCCGACGTCCGCCATCGTCTCGCGGACATTCCCGGTGTAATCTTCTGGCAGGTACCGCGAATCGGTCCGCGGGTAGGTGATCATCTTGTGCTTTTCGTAAAGCGCCTGGGCGATCTGGAGCGTGCCCTTGGCGGAAAACGGCGCTTCGCGTTGCAGCGTGGTGAGGTCGTAAAGCTGCGGGGCGATCTGGGTGTTCGCCTTTTTCTCCTCGGTGACCTTGCCGGTCTTGCCTTGGCAACGGGCTTGAATCGCCTCGGCGGTCAGCTTGTCCCAGATCCGCTCGGGCTTGGAGAGCGGGGCGTTTTCGTCCTTTTTCCAAGCTTCATCGATCCATTTACCTAAATACTCGCCGGCCTGCACGCCGAAGGTGGCGTGGACTTCGAAATACGGTGTCGGCCTGAACGCCTGGATCTCGGCCTCGCGCTGGGCGAGGATGGCGAGTGTCGGCGTCTGGACCCGACCGGCGGCGGTGATGTTGAAGCCGCCGTGGCGGGAATTGAAACAGGTGAGCGCGCGGGTGGCGTTGAGGCCGACGAGCCAATCCGACTCCGAGCGGCACTTCGCGGCATCGGCGAGCGGCTTCATCGACTCGCCGGGGCGGAGGTTTTTCCAGGCTTCGAGGATCGAGTCGTTGGTCATCGACTGCATCCACAGCCGCTTGACCGGCTTGTCGATGCCGCCGATTTCCATGATGTAGCGGAAGATCAGCTCACCTTCGCGGCCGGCGTCGCAGGCGTTGACAATGAGGTCGATGTCCTTGCGCTTGGCGAGTTTGAGCACCTGCTTGAGGCGGGCCTCGGAGTCGGGGATCGGGTCGAGGTCGAACTTGTCCGGGATGGCGGGAAGGACGCTGAAATTCCACGGCAGCTTCTTGCCGTTGGGGCCCATCGGCATGCGCAGCTCGACGAGGTGGCCGACGGCGGAGGTGATGACGGCTTTTTCGTTTTCGAAAAACACGTCGCGGCCGGAGCCGGACTTTTCAAACTTGCCGAGCTCCTTGGCGAGCACGCGGCTGAGGTCGGTCATGACGCTCGGTTTTTCGGCAATGATCAGTATTTTTCCCATGGTGAAATCCGGCCGTTTAGCGGCGCTGGATTCAGGGACTAGGCTTGTGAGGCTGGATTTGGCAAGCTGATTGGTGAAATTTCCGAAAGACCCTGCCGCCGGATTCCGTTATTAGGCCCCAATTCATGACCCGGAAAATCTGTGCTCTCATCAGCCTCTTCGCGGGCTTGATCCTTTCGCTCCATGCGCAAACCGCCTCGCCCCGGGTCGCGATTCTGGGCGACAGCATCACCTTTGACGGGCGTTGGGCGACGCGGGTCGAGTCCGCGCTGCGGGCCACTCCGGAGTTCGCCGCTGCGGAAATCGTCAACTTCGGCCTCGGCAGCGAAACGGTCTCCGGCTTGTCCGAACCGGGTCACGCCGGCGGGAAATTTCCCCGTCCTTGTCTCCACGAGCGTTTGGGGCGGATTCTCGACGCCTTCAAGCCGACGCTGGTCCTCGCCTGCTACGGCATGAACGACGGCATCTACCTCCCGCTCGAAGACTCCCGCTTCAAGGCCTATCAGGACGGCATCGGGAAATTGAAGGACGAAGTCGAGAAACGGGGCGGAAAGATCATTTTCATCACCCCGCCCCTCCACAATGCCGACAAGCCTTCTGACGATCCCAATCGTTACGACGCCGTGCTCGACAGCTATCGAAACTGGCTCATCTCCCGCCGTGCCGACGGCTGGCAGGTCATCGACATCCGCCCGGACCTCAAGCAAGCGGTCGCCGAGGCGAAACGCCAGAACCCCGGATTCATCTACGCCAAGGACAACGTCCATCCCGGAGACGAAGGCCATGGTTTCATCGCCAAATCGATCTGCAACCAGCTTTGGCCGATCCTGAAGCTGCCCAGCCCGCCCGAAATCGCGCAAGGTGATGCGCTTGGGATACTAGTCCGTCGGAACGGGCTGCTCAATCTCGCCTGGCTCACCAAGACCCGCCACATCCGGCCCGGGGTTCCTGCGGGGCTGCCCATGGATGAAGCCGAAGCCCAAGCGAAAAAGCTGATGGCAGACTATCAAAACGCCACCGCCCGCAAAGTTTCCGACTGGAAGGGCTTTGAGCGCAGCGACTTCACCGTCGCCGGTCGCGCGGCCTTGCTCGTCCGCCCGAAAACCCCGGCCCCGGGCAATCCGTGGATCTGGCGCACCGAGTTCTTCGGCCACGAGCCGCAGGGAGACATCGCCTTGCTCGGAAAAGGATTCCACGTCGCCTACATCGATGTGCAAAACCTCTACGGCGCGCCCGTCGCCATCGAGGCGATGAACAGTTTCCACGATCATCTCACGGCATCCTTCGGGCTCTCGCAAAAAGTCGTGCTCGAAGGCTTCAGCCGCGGCGGCCTGTTTGCCTTCAATTGGGCGGCGCACCGGCCGGCGGACGTCGCGGGCCTTTATGTCGATGCCCCGGTCTGTGATTTCAAAAGCTGGCCCGGCGGCAAGGGCAAAGGCAAAGGCAAAGGCTCGCCTGCGGATTGGCAGAATTTGCTCAAAGCTTACGGCCTAACGGAGGAGCAGGGAATTGGCTACGACAAAAACCCCGTGGACACCCTCGCCCCGCTCGCCAAGGCCGGAATTCCGATCCTCGCCGTGGTCGGAGACGCCGACAGCACCGTTCCCGTTAGCGAAAACATCGATGTCGTCGAGAAACGCTATCAAGCGCTCGGCGGGAAAATCCAGGTCATCCGCAAACCCGGCTGCGATCACCACCCGCACAGCCTGCCGGATCCCGCGCCGATCGTGGATTTCGTGCTCGGGTGTTACCCGTGACCGTTCAACGCCTCGCGTAACGAAACCCCGGAAACGCCCGCACCAGCCGCCGCATCTCCAGTTTCATCAAGTTCGCCGTGACCACGTGCGCGGGCAGGCCGCTGCGCTCGATAATGAGGTCCACCGGCGATTCGTCGGTGGTCACTGCCGCGAAAACGGCGGCTTCCTCTTCAGGCAGTTCGGGGATTTCCGAAGCCGGCTCGGCGGTGCTGGCTTTGCGGGCGAAGGGGAGTTCCCCGAGATCGTCGAGAATGTGCGAGGCATCGGCGACGAGCGTGGCGCCGTCGCGGATGAGCTGGTTGCAACCGGCGGACGTCGGCTTGTCGATCGGGCCCGGAACCGCGAAGATCGGCTTGCCGTATTCGGATGCTAGGTTGGCGGTAATTAAAGAACCCGACCACGCCGGGCATTCGACGACGAGCACGGCCCGCGCCCACGCCGCGACGATGCGGTTACGCATCGGGAAAGTCTGCGGGTCGGGCGAGGTGTTGAGTGGAAATTCGGACACGACCGCGCCGAAGCCGGAGGCGATTCTCTCGGCGAGGGCGAGGTTTTCCGGAGGATAAAGTTTCGCTAGGCCGGAGCCGAGCACCGCGATGGTGCGGCCGTTGGCGGCGACGGCGGCCTCGTGCGCGGCGGTGTCGATGCCGCGGGCGAGGCCGGAAATGATGGTGAAGCCGGCCTGCGCGATCTGGTAGGAAAGCTTCTTGGTCGCCTGCGTGCCGTAGTGCGTCGCCCGCCGCGAGCCGACGACGCTGATGGCGTGCTTGTCCCGCGGCTCCAGTTTGCCCCAGACATATAACAGCAGCGGCGGATCGTAAGCTTCGCGCAGCGGGGCGGGGTAGTCCTCGTCATCCTGCGTCACGATGGAAATCCCGCGCTCGGCGGCTTCGCGCAGCTCGGTGGCGGGATCGGCGTGGTCCTGCCAGGCGTGGAGGATTTTCGCGGTCTCCTCGCCGATGCCGTCCACCCGCATCAGCCGGTCCTTGGCCGCGCCGAGGATGGATGCGGGATTGCCGAAATTTTCCAACAGCCGCCGCACCCGGACGGGCCCGATTTTCGGCAGCATGTTGAGGGCGACGAGGGCTTCTTGCGAGGTCATGTGATCCGGAGAGTGTCGATAGATCGCCATTCCGTCAAAGCTGCTTTCCGGGAGAAAATCCGCCGAATGATTTGGCCGTTCGGTCGCGTTATACATGGCCTGATGAATCCCTTGAGTTTACGCAGCCTGCTGATTCTGTGGTTCGGTCTCGGGTCTGCCTTCGCCCTCGAGCCCACTCCGCGTGCGGATCCCGCGCGTTTCGCCGGTGAAATCGCCGCTTTCGCGAAACAGGAGCCGGAAAAGGGTGGAATCGTCTTCGCCGGCAGCTCCAGCATCCGGCTGTGGCCGCATTTGAAAGAGGATTTCCCCGGCCTGCCCGTCGTCAACCGCGGCTTCGGCGGCTGCGTGAGCAACGACCTCATCGTCCATTTCGACACCGTCGTCGGCCGCCATGAGCCGAAGCTCATCGTCGCCTATTGCGGCAGCAACGACATCGCGGAAAAGCTCTCGGTCCAGGAAGCCTTCGACGACTACACCAAGTTCCTCGGCGTGGCCCACGACCGTTTCCCCAAGGCTCGGGTGATTCTCAATTCCGTGAAAATCGCCCCCCGCCGCGCGCTCCAGATTCCGCAGGTGAACGAGCTCAACCAGCGCCTCCAAGCGTGGTGCGCCGGCAAGGACTGGCTGCGGTTCCTCGACACCACCAGCTATCTCGCCGATTCACAGAACCAACCGGTCCCGGGTTATTTCGGCCGGGACAACCTCCATTTGAATGCCGAGGGCTACGCGAAATGGCGGGTCATCCTCGATCCCGTGCTCCGCGAGGAGTGGGAAAAAGTGAAGTGACGCTCCCGCCACGCTGGCCCGCGATCTTCGGACTCTCAGGCCTCCTGATTTTGCGGATCAGATAGAACGTGATCAGCGGGTTTCCAACCAGTTTCTCCGCCTTCGGGATTACCGGTTCCAAGTAAGTCCGCGTCTTGTTCAAAGCGACTTCACCCGCAGCGTGAGGTTGTGGACGACGCCGGTGGCGGGATCGGTCGCGGTGAGGGTGTGGGTGCCGGGGGTGAGATGGATGATCGGCTCGGGGCTGGCGGGCTCGATGCGGAGGGTGGCGGATTGCCAACGGGCGGTGCCGGGGAGGTTGGTGACGGGGCGGAGTTTGTCGGAGCCGGAGGGGATTTCCGGGTCGAGGAGGAAGGTGGCGTTGTCGGCCGGGCTGATGATGCGGAGTTTTACCGGGGCGCGGGCGGCGTCCAGAGCGAGCTCGTTGAGACGGAAATTGTGGCGGCTGGCGAACCACTCGGCGTAGCTGGAATCCAGCAGGGCGCGGCCGCTGGCGTCGTAGTCGGCGGGGGTGGCGGCGGGCGGAACCTGGTCGACCGGGGCGAGATCGCGGCGGGCGTTTTCGGCGTCGGCGGGGACGCGTTTCCCGGTCTGCGGGTCGATGGTGATTTCGACCAGTCCGGCGGGGCGGACAAACCAAGTGGGCTGGGTGTCGCGGTGTAGGCGAAGCATGGCGCGGTGGAAAATGGGCCCGGCACCGGCGATCCCGGAGAGGCCTTTCATCGGCTGCTGCTCGAAATTTCCCGCCCAGACGCCGACGGTGAATTCGGGGGTGAAGCCGAGGCACCAGTTGTCGTGGAAATCAGAGGAGGTGCCGGTTTTCACGGCACACTTGAAGGGAAGGTCGAGCGGGCCGCCGGGCGGAAACGACGGGGCGCGGGCGGCGGCGTCGGCGAGGATGTCGGCGATGAGGTAGGCGCTGCGAAGGTCGAACATCGAACGTCCGACGTTGAACGTTGAAGGGAAGAGAACGGGCGGGAAGTAGCGGCCTTGGCGGGCGAGGGTGGCGTAGGCGTTGGTGAGTTCGAGCAGGCGGACGGGGGCGTTTCCGAGCGTGAGACCGAGTCCGTGGATGGAGGAATCGCTGCCGAGGGTGGTGATGCCGAGGTTTTCGAGAAGCTGCTGGAGTGGCTGCGGGCCGCCGAGGGAATTGAGTTCGCGGAGGGCGGGGACGTTGAGCGAGCAGGCGAGCGCGGCGCGAAGGGTGACCGGGCCGTGGTAGTTGCGGTCGTAATTTTCCGGCAGGTCGAGGCCTTGCGGAGTGCGGAACGGGCTGGGAATGTCGGCGAGGATGGAGGCGGGAATGCGGTGGTTGCGCTCGATGGCGAGCAGGTAGGTGAAGGGTTTGAGCGCGGAGCCGGGCGAGCGCGGGACGAGCGCGCCGTTGAGCTGGCCGCCGCGCGGGTCGGCCCAATCGGGGGAGGAAACGAGGGCTAGGATTTCCCCGGTCGGGTTGTGGATGAGGACGACGGCGGCGTGGCGGAGGTTCGCGTCGCGGAGCCGGGCGGTTTCCTCGCGGACGATGGCTTCGAGGTCGCGTTGGAGCGGGAGGTCGAGGGTGGTCTTGATTTGAGATTTGAAATTTGAAATTTCAGCTTGGCGGGCGAGCCACGGGGCGGGCTGGGATTCGGCAAGCGGGCGGAGCGTGAGCGGCTCGGCGAGGGCGGCGGCGATGCGGGCGGGGTCGTGATTTCCAATGACGGCGAGACGCGAGAGGACGGTGTTGCGGCGGACGGTCGCGCGTTGGGGGTGGCGAAGGGGATTAAGCCGCGACGGGGATTGGGGAAGTCCGGCGAGCAGGGCGCACTCCGCGAGCGAGAGGTCGGAGAGAGGTTTTTGGAAATAGAACCGCGCGGCCTCGGCGATGCCGATGCGGAGGTTGCCGTAGTCGAGGCGGTTCAGGTAGGCGGTGAGGATCTGGTTTTTCGACCAGGTCATTTCCAGGCGGCGGGCGGCGAGGGCTTCGTAGATCTTGGTGAACGGACCGCGTTTCGCGGGCGGCGAGGAGATTTTCAACAACTGCTGGGTGATGGTGGAAGCGCCGGAAACCACCCGCCGCTTGGCCAGGAAATCGCGGCCCGCCCGCAGCGTGGCCAGCGGATCGATGCCGCCGTGCCGATAAAACCGCTTGTCCTCGGCGGCGGTCGTGCAGGCGATCAGATCGGCGGGAATTTCGTCCAGCGCGACCGGCGTGGCGCGCGATGAATCCGGCAGTGTGAGGTGCAGGATCGGCGCGCCATGGCGGTCCAACAGCACCGGCGAGCCGGCCGGGTTTTCCAGCAACCCGGCAGGCAGCGGAACGGCGAAGGGCAGCGCGAACCAGCCGAGCAGAATTGGCACGGCCACGCAAACGCCGCGGATGATCCGGCGTCGCCATTTGGATTTCGATTTCAAGCGCACCACCATGCCGGAGAGCCGGGAAAAATAAACGTGAAATTTCGAGTTGGAAAGACCGGTCGATTTCGTTCGTATCCGCAGCACATGAAAAAACAACTGTTTCTATTGAGCTGTGCGGCAGGTCTGATGTTGCTGCCGGCAGGTGCCGCGGACAAAGAGGATTCGCCATTGGCCAAGCAAATGGAATCGATGAACGACGCGTACAAAGGCTTCCGCAAGGAAACCGATCCGGTGAAGGGCGCCGCCCAAGCCCGCGAGGCCCAACAGGCGGCGCTGAAGAGCGCGTTGGAAATTCCGGAAATGCTCAAGGCGATGCCGGAGGGACCGGAAAAAGTGAAGGCGCTGCTGGAATACCGCAAGATGATCGGCAAGCTCTTCGTGACTTTTTGCGAGGTTGAGGAAGCCTTCCTCAACGGGAAAATAGACGAGGTCGCGAAGATCGTCACCGCGATCAAGGAGATGAAAAAAGCGGGCCACGATAAGTTCGTGGAAGAAGAGGAGGAATGACTTTCAAAGCAAAAGGCCCGGATGCGAAAGCGCCCGGGCCTTTTTTGTGTGAGAGCGGAATCCAGTCGGAGTCACTCGACGATGACGCGGGTGCCGGGTTTTACTTTGGAATAGACGATCGGCATCGTGGCGCTCGGGCCGCGGATGCAGGCGTGGGAGGCGGGGCGGCGTCTGACCGGACCGATGTGGTGACCGACGCCATCGTTCGTTAGGCGCATCCAGTAGTGCATCGTGGCGCCTTCGAATTTCCCGCCTTCGGGAATCGGGTCGAGCGTGGAATCGGCGTCGCCGTTTACCATTTCGCCGGCGGCGTCGTAGATTTTGCCATACTTGTTGGATTTTTTATCCACGACTTTTTCGAGGATGTAGAAGGTGCCTGGAGGAGTCGGCCGGCTCGGGATGCCGGAGCAAATCGGGTAGTCCAGGACCACCTCCTCGCCGTTCATGAGAAAGCCGCGCTGCTTGGCGAGGCTGATGAGGATGGAGGAGTTCTCGGCATCCGTGCGCGAGAGCAGTTCCTCGTTTTTCCAGACCGAGTAGGTTTTCGGATAGGTGGGCTCGGCCTTGAAATGATCATAGGTGCCGGCCGGATAGGGATTAATCGGCTTGCCGTCCTTGGTGTAGGTGACGGCCGGCTTCTGGTTCGCGCAACTCGCCAGCAAAAGCGTGGCGGCGACAGTGACAAACCGGGCGATGATTCGGAGCGGGATCATGAGGATGGAGGCGTGGGAGGAGCGGAATTAGGACAGATCCCCCGCGATTGCAACCCCATACCCGCGCGGCTTGCGGCCGCGGGCTGGAATTTCGCCATCGGCGCACGGCATTGGGTTTTCTGAATTACGGCTCGCCGACCGTCGGGTTGGGCACGACCGCGGCGGTGGATTTCGCGGCGCGCGTCAGCACCTCCTTGGCTGACTCGTCCGAGCGGGCCATGCCGCGATAGCGCAGCGGCTGATAGCCGAGAGCGAGCAGGGCGTCCATTGGCGCTTGCTTGAGACCGGGTCTCCAATAGTCCGGGCCGCCGCCGGTTTCGTAGTAATAGATCCAGGTTTTTTCGCGGTTCGACCAACCGGCGCAGAGGATCACGTGGCGGCGGGGAATGTTGAGCAAATCGCCGGGGCGCAGCTCCCGCGCGCTCGGCAGTGCGGTGCAGACGGCGGGCAATTGCGTGGTGTCATGCACCGTCGGCAGCTTCAGGCAGCGCGAGACGAAGCCGGAGCAATCGACGCCCGCGGCCTGCGCGCTCACGGCGTTTTGCCGGCGCGGCGTTTTGCCGGCAAGGAGACATCGCCGCCCGCAAGACCCTTGGCGATGGCCGCGTCAAACGACGCCGCATCATCGAAGCCGCCCCATTTGTAAGGAATGCCGGTGTTGACCTCGCCCGGAATCCACCACCCTCTGCGCGGCTGCCGGGGGTCGTGACTGATGTCCGGCGAGTTCACCAGAATGCCGGCCTTATCCTCGCCGTGAAGAATGTTAGTAGCAAACGGCCGCCACGGGTGGATGGCCATCGATTCCGCAGGAGTGATCTGTGAGGGCGCGGACGCGTCGCCGGGGACGAGCGGCAGCGGTTTCTGTGAGGCGCAGCCCGTGACAAGCAGAAACAGGGCGAGCTGGAGGCGCTTCATGGACCGATGATGCGAAGTCCGCCGGAGCGGGTCAAACGAATGCATTTCCGTGCCGCGATTTGCCGAACTCATTCGGTTGAGCTGCAGGTTGCCGGTTTACAGACTCTTCACCGTCATGACCTTCCGCCTTCGCCTCGCGCTTCTTGTCGCCCATGGTCTCGCGCTCGCGCCTGCCAACGCCGAGGCCAAAGCCGACTTCGCCACCGCCTCCAACGCCAGGTTCAACCAGCCCAAGGCCCGCAAACTCGCCCAGACGGCGCTCGCGGAGTGGCAGTGATCCAGCGACGACCCGCCAGCGGAAATGACGAGTCGCGTCGCCCTGTAGGGACGCGCTGCGAGCGTCGATGCCCATGTGCCGCACGAAGCCCCTTCATTGGCTTCCCCTTCGCATCACGGCCTCGGAGCCAGTTAGCGACGGTCGCAGACCGGCGCTACATTCCGCGAACATCCTTGCTTCGATGCTCGCAGACACAAAAAAACGCCCGCCTCCCTTGCGGGCGACGGGCGGTTTCAAATCGGTGTCGCGAATTACTTCGAGGAGGAAGTGAAGCTCGCCTGGCTGGCGCCCTTCTTGATCTTGGACGACTTGATCCAGCTCATGGTGGAGCGGAGCTTTTCGCCAACCTTCTCGATCGCGTGCTGCGCCTCGGCCTTGCGGATCGCGTTGAAGTTCTTGTTGCCGGCCGCGTATTCGGCGGTCCACTCCTTGGCGAACTTGCCGTTCTCGATGTTCTTGAGCTGGGCGATCATCCGCTTCTTGACGGAGCCGTCGATGATCTTCGGTCCGACGGTGACGTCGCCGTATTCCGCGGTCTCGGAGATCGAGAAACGCATGCCGGCGATGCCCTGCTCGTTCATGAGGTCAACGATGAGCTTGAGCTCATGAAGGCACTCGAAGTAGGCCATCTCTGGCTGATAGCCAGCCTCGACGAGCACTTCGAAACCGGCTTTCACCAGTGCCGTGGTGCCACCGCAAAGGACAACTTGCTCGCCGAAGAGGTCGGTGACGGTTTCCTCGCGGAAGTTGGTTTCGAACACGCCGGCACGGGCGCAGCCGATGCCACCGGCCCAGGCGAGCGCGGTTTGCTTGGCCTTGCCGGAAACGTCCTGATCGATCGCGATGAGGCCTGGAACGCCTTTGCCGGCAACGAACTGCGAGCGGACGGTGTGGCCAGGGCCTTTCGGCGCGACGAGGATGACGTCGATATCCTTCGGGCAGGTGATGGTCTTGAAGTGAACGGCGAAACCGTGCGAGAAGAGCAGGGTCTTGCCCTTCTTGAGGTGCGGCGCGATGTCCTTGTTATAAACCGAAGGAATCACGGTGTCCGGAGTGGCGACGAAGATCACGTCGGCAGCCTTGACGGCCTCGGCGGTGTCCATCACCTCGAAGCCGAGCTTCTTGGCGACTTCGCGGGACTTCGACTTCGGATAGAGGCCGATGATGACCTTGAGGCCGCTGTCCTTGAGGTTGAGCGCGTGGGCATGGCCTTGCGAGCCGAAGCCGATCACGGCGAGTGTTTTCTTCTTGAGAGGAGCAATCGGAGCGTCCTTGGTGGTGTAGATCTTCGCGGCCATGGCTGATCGGTAGGTTGGTTCTATTAGGGCACGCCGCTGCCATCGGGGCTGCGGCGGGGCGGCACACTGGCGGGATGAAAAGTCCGGGTCAAGCCACAACAAGGGAAAATGGCGCATCTCCGCGCCGCGGGCGACGCGCCCTGGATGACCATTCCCATGACTCATCCGAACACTACGCGATGACGCCTGATTTTAGTGTTCGCCAAAGCGGATGCTGATTGATATTCAGGAACCCTTGATGAACACCATCCAGCCATCGAAAGTGTTGATCGTCCTGCTCGCGTCCTGCCTGTTCTGGATTGGCGGGATTTCGTTAGCGGTGATGTGGTTTGCAGGCACCTCGGTGACCGCCGGCTGGATCGTGGCCGGGGCGCTGGTTTTGGCGGTGCTGGTCTGGCTGGCGGTGATGTCTCATGAAATCCGGCACGCGATGGAGTTGCGAATTGCCGTGGATCGATCCGGCAAGAATGCGGACAATCGTTGAATCCTTTATTTGGGGAGAACGGCGTCGGAGATGCTGCGCGGGCATGGGGCCAGTGGCTGAACTCCATGGAGAGCTCGCCGGAGTTGGGCGTTGGGCTGGCATTGTTCTAATTCAACGAGCCGCTGGATCCGCAAAAGGATCATTATGACAGGAAGTTTTCGGTACGCACATTCATGGTGACGACTGAAAGATATGGATTCTTTGGAATCATTTTGTGAGGACAACCTGACATGGAAACCGTGGCGGGTCGAGAATTCGGGCGGAATGAATTCCTCGCTCCAATAAAAAACCCGCCGGCCCTTGCGGGACGGCGGGGTTCGAGAGGCGGGTCGCGGCGACCGGTGATCGCCTTTACTTGGCTGCGCGGAGGGCTTCCTCCTTGGCCTTGGCCTTGGCGATGACGTCGTCGGAGACGTTTTTCGGGCAGGGGGCGTAGTGGCTGAACTCCATGGAGAACTGGCCACGGCCGGAGGTCATGGTGCGGAGGTCGCCGATGTAGCCGAACATGGCGGAGAGCGGAGCTTCTGCTTTGACGCGGATGCCGCCTGGTGTCGGTTCTTGGCCTTGGATGATGCCACGGCGGCGGTTGAGGTCGCCGATGACGTCACCGACTTTTTCTTCGGGGGCGAAGACGTCGAGTTTCATCATGGGTTCGAGGATCTGCGGGGCGCATTTGACCATGGTCTGGCGATACGCGGCTTTGGCAGCGATTTCGAAGGCAATGTTGCTGGAGTCCACTGCGTGGAAACCACCTTCGTTGAGCACGACTTTGAAGTCCAAGCAGGGGTAACCCGCAAGTGGTCCTTTATTGACGCAGGTCTTGAAGCCTTTTTCAACGGCGGGGATGAACTCTTTCGGGATGCTGCCGCCGGTGACTTTGGACTCGAAGATGAACCCAGAGCCGACTTCACCTGGCTCGATGGTGTAATCGATTTTCGCGAACTGACCGGAACCACCGGACTGCTTCTTGTGGGTGTAGCTGTCGTTGACCATCTTGGTGATGGTTTCACGGTAGGCGACCTGCGGCGCGCCGACGGTGACCTCGACCTTGTGGGTGCGCTTGAGGATGTCGATCTTGATGTCGAGATGGAGCTCGCCCATGCCCTTGAGGATCATTTCGTTCGTTTCATCGTCGGTCTCGACGCGGAACGAGGGATCTTCCTGGATCATCTTGCCGATGGCGTTGGCGAGCTTTTCAGCGTTGGCCTTATCTTTGGGAGCGACGGCGATGGAGATGACGGGATCTGGGAAAACCATCGGCTCAAGGGTGGCCGGGTTTTTCTCGTCGCAGAGGGTGTGTCCGGTCTGGACGTTCTTGAGACCAACGATGGCGACGATGTCACCCGCTTGCGCGGAGTCGATTTCCTTGCGGTCGTCGGCGTGCATCTCGACCATGCGGCTGATGCGCTCGGTCTTGCCGGTGAAGGAGTTGAGGACGGTGTCGCCCTTCTTGATAGTGCCCGAGTAAATGCGGGTGAAGGTGAGTGCGCCGAACTTGTCGTCCATGATCTTGAACGCGAGGCCGCGGAACGGGGCCTTGGGGTCGATGATGGCGAACTTGCCGGTTTCGTTGCCTTCGGCGTCCACTTCAGGGAGCGGTTTGACGTCGGTTGGGGAAGGAAGGTAATCGACGACAGCGTCGAGGACGAGCTGGAGGCCCTTGTTTTTGAAGGAAGAACCGCAGTAGGTCGGGAAGAACGCGAGGTCGATGGTGCCCTTGCGGATGCACTTCTTCACTTCGTCGATGGTAGGTTCCTTGCCTTCGAGGTAGGCTTCCATGATCGCGTCGTCTTGTTCGACTGCGGTTTCAATAAGCTGGGCGCGGTATTCCTTCGCTTTGTCCAACATGTCGGCAGGGATGTCGACGATGTTAAAGTTCTCGGGCTGACCGGACTCGTCCCAGATGTGGGCCTTCATGGTTAGCAGGTCGACCAAGCCGACAAATTCACTCTCGGTGCCGATCGGGAGGACCATGACGAGCGGGTGCGCGCCGAGGATCTTCTTCACCTGGGCGACGACGCGGTAGAAATCCGCACCGATCCGGTCGAGCTTGTTGACGTAAATGACACGGGCGACTTCGGAGTCGTTCGCGTAGCGCCAGTTGGTTTCCGATTGAGGCTCAACGCCTCCGGAACCGCAAAACACGCCGACACCGCCGTCGAGAACCTTGAGCGAACGATAAACCTCGATCGTGAAGTCCACGTGGCCCGGAGTGTCGATGACGTTGAATTGGTGATCTTTCCAGAAGCAGGTGGTGGCGGCGGATTGAATGGTGATGCCGCGCTCCGCTTCTTGTTCCATGAAGTCCATGGTGGACGCACCGTCGTGGACCTCACCGATTTTGTGGATCTTGCCGGTGAGTTTGAGAATGCGTTCGGTGGTGGTTGTTTTGCCCGCATCAACGTGGGCGAAAATGCCGATGTTGCGGTATTTGCTGAGGTCCTTCATAACGGATAATGGCTTCTGGTTGGCGGGCACGGTTTCGCGCCGGGGGCAGATTCCTAGTCAGGCGCGGCGGTTTGGCAATCCTAGAGTCGGAGATTTTCCGCCATTCCCGCCGACTCGGGCGATTTTTCCGGCCGCGGGTCTCCTTCGTGCCTCGGATGGCTTGGCGAGCGACGCTCACGCCACACCTGTTCTCAAATCCCGCAGCAACTCCCCCGGTCGTCTCGCCAAGCGACCCCAGCGGCCAGTTCAATTACCGACAGTCTCGTCAACTTTTGGCTTCTTGACAATCAGCCTCAAGATGGCATAAGCGCGCTTCGCAGACAAAATCCATCACTCCAAAATCCTTATGAAACTCACTTCCTTCTTCCGCCTTGTCAGATTGACACGCATTCCTGTCACGCTCGCCACGGGTATGATCCTCGTCCCATCCGTTTCGAAGGCGGAGCCTGTGCCTGTTCGAGATCTCGATGGCGACGGCATCCCTAATATCTCCGATCGGGACATCGACAACGACGGCATTCCCAATGCCCGCGACCTCAACGTCGATGGCGGCAAGGCCCGTTCCGGCCCTCACAAAGGAACCTACATTGGAGATAGTATCCCGAATGGAGATCCCGCCGAACTCGATATCGACGACGACGGACTTGCTGACGATTCGAATGCCGAACTCGACATCGACGGCGACGGAAAGGCCGATGACGCCCCGTCTGAAAATGACATCGATGGCGATAGAAAAGCTGATTCCGCCCTGAATGAGATCGATATCGACGGTGACGGACTCTTGGATGACTCACCGGATGAAATCGACGTCGATGGCGATGGCCTCGACGACGATTCGACTGCGGAAAGCGACATCGACGGCGACGGCAAAGCCGACAACTCCGCTGCCGAAAAAGACATCGACGGCGACGGCAAGGCGGACGACGCGATCTCTGAAACCGACATCGATGGCGACGCCGACGTCGACAACTCGATCGATGAAAGTGATATCGACGGCGATGGCCTCGATGACGACTCGACCGCGGAAACCGACATCGACGGCGACGGCAAAGCCGATGATGCCAAAACCGAGGATGATATCGACGGCGACGGCGTGAAAGACGCTGACGACGACGATATCGACGGCGACGGAAAATCCGCCGATGACGACGATGATGACGACGGCGATGAAAGTCTCGACCTTGATGATTCCGACGACGACGGCGACGGAAAGTCAGGTTCCGATGACCGCAGTGGAGAAGATGACAGTGATGAACGTGATCGTAAGGACGACACATGAGTTTGAGCTCGTCCGACAAGTCATGATTTTGATGAGCCGGACCGGTTGACGGTCCGGCTCGTTCTTTGACAGCAGTTGCCGCTTTCCATGTTTCAGCACCACCATCGTTGGACACTGGCCGCCTTCCTCGGCGGGCTCATCGCCGGGGGAATCGGGATTTCAGTCATCCGCCGCACTCCCACCTCGGAGCCAACGGTCATCACCAACGGATTACCCAAACGGCAAGAATCCCGGGCGATTGTCGCGGACCCCCTGAAGATCCGTGACATGGGTGACCGCCATCGCGCATTGATCGATCTGGCGAGGAAACTGGGCGCCTCTGATCCATCGGCGGGTTGGGAGCGCGGCATGGGACTTAGAAATACCCGCGACCGGGCCGAGTTCATGGCCGCGCTACTGGAATCCTGGGCGATGAAAGATCCGGAGGCTTCTCTCGCGAAAGCCAGCGAGCTTGGAGTCGGGCGGCTCAAAACCGAGTGCATCGCAGCGGCTTGTGGTGGTTGGGCATCGCGGGATCCCGCTGCTGCCGCCAAATGGGTCGAGGGCAACCTCGCCGGCCCATTGAAAACCGAATCTTCCGCCGCCATCGCAGCGGCTTGGGCGGAGTTCGCGCCAGACGCCGCTGCGGCTTGGGCGGGCTCGCTGCCACCGGGAACCGCCTCGCAAGCAGCTCTTTCGAAAGTGCTCGAAGCCTGGCTAGACAGCGATCCAGCAGCCTCCTCCGCATGGGCGACATCACAACCGGAAGGCGAAAAACGCAGCTCCGCCCTGCTTCAACTCGCCGTCGAGTGGTCCGATCAGGACCCGACCGGAGCCAGCGAGTGGATCGCCAAACAAGCGACTGCGGAAAACGGCGGCGAAATAGTGGACACCCTCCTCAACCGCTGGTCCGCCGATGATCCGGCCGCAGCCGCCAATTGGGTGCGATCCCTGCCGGCAGACCAACAGACAGAAGCCAATGCCATGGTCCTCGCCGTCTGGGGAGCCGCCGATCCGGCCAGCGCCTCCGCCTGGGTCACCACCTTTCCTCCCGGCGAAACCCGCGAGCGGGCCATTCCCACCTTGGCGGAATCCTGGACCGGCATTGATCCGCAGGCCGCTGTTAGCTGGACGATGGCCTTGCCTGATTCACCGGAAAAAGCCACCGCCCTGGATCAATCGGTCCGCGCCTGGTCACTCAACGAGCGTGATTCCCTCACCGCTTGGATCAGTTCCCAACCCACCGGACCTGAAGCCGATCACCTGCGCTCGACCGCATCGATTGTCATTGCCGAACACCAACCGCGCGAAGGAGCTACCATGGCCGCCGCCATCAGTGATCCTTCGATACGGCAAGACGCGATTGTGGATGTTGTCCGTCAATGGCGGAAGACCGATCCCAAGGCCGCCGAAGCCTGGCTCAATCAGCAATCGCCCGATCCAGCGATCCGTCAGCGGCTTGAACCTTGATCCTGTTTTTTGAAGCCGTCCGTCCACAAGGCCTAGCGAAGCAGATCCGACGGATAGAGCAGAAATGCCACCCCCCCGGGCGAAGGCGAAGGGCCTTGCGCGTGTTTCCGGCTTGCCACGGCTCGGCGCCGGGCATTGTTTCGAGCCGCAATGGCGGAATTCCTGATGCGACCCGTGGCGAGCCCGGTCCGGCTCGATGGACTCTCTCCCGTCGATGTGGCGGGCCAGCTACGGCATCTCGACGGCCTGGTGTTTTTCGACACCGCGGGAAATTTCGCCTCAGGTGGCTCGCGGCCGGTCTCAGTCATCGCGGCCAAACCCTCGCAAATACTGCGGGGAAATATCCATGTTTCCGCCGATCTGGAAATCCTCCGCGCCGCCCTCGCGGATGGCCCGGAAATCGCCGGCGACCACGGCTTCCCCGTCGGCGGACTCTGCGGCTGGGTCGCTTACGAGGGCGACTTCGTCTTCGGCGACTACCCGGAAATGCTCGTTTACAGCCACCGCGACGACATCTGGTGGGAAACCGGCGACCTCTCCACCCGGCTCCGCGCCCACTCCGGCTCCGCCGAAATCTCCCCTTTCACCCCGCTCGCCTCACGCGGCAAATTCACCTCCGGCGTCACCCGCATCAAGGAATGGATCGCCGCCGGTCATATCTACCAGGCGAATCTCTCCCAAGCCTTCGCCGCCACCGCCAGCGGCGACCTCTTCGGCCTCTACGAAGCCCTGCGCGATGCCTCGCCCGCGCCGATGGCCGCCTACCTCAAGCTCGACGGCCGCGAAATTCTCAGCTCATCGCCCGAGACATTCCTCAAAATTTCCGGCCGCGGCATCGAGACCCGCCCGATCAAAGGCACCCGCCCGCGCTTCGCCGATCCCGACGAGGACCGCCGCTCCGCTTACGAACTCCAGACCTCCGCCAAGGAAATCGCCGAGCTCGTCATGATCACCGACCTCCTCCGCAACGACCTCGGCCAGGTCTGCGAATTCGGCAGCGTCGAAGTCACCGAGATGCTCCAACTCGAAACCCTCGCGCAGGTCCATCACCTCGTCTCCACCGTCACCGGCACCCTCCGCCCGGAGACCGACGCGCTCGCCGCCCTCGCCGCCTGCTTCCCCGGTGGCAGCATCACCGGCGCGCCGAAAAAGCGCGCCATGGAAATCATCCGCGAGCTCGAACAAGCGCCGCGCGGCGTCTATTGCGGCGCCATCGGCTGGCTCGGCTA
>NZ_JBIKBQ010000054.1:0-25687 GCF_058122085.1 Luteolibacter sp.
TCATTGCCCAAACCGAATACTGATGCCCTCCCAGCAGATCCAGCTCGGTGAAATGCCCGTGGACGTGGTTCGCAAGGACATCAAGAACGTCCATCTCAGCGTGCATCCGCCGTCCGGTCGCGTGACCATCGCCGCGCCGTCGCACATGAGCCTCGACAGCATCCGCGTCTTCGCCATCACCAAGCTCGGTTGGATTCGCCAGGAGCAGAAAAAGATGCGGGAGCAGGAGCGCGAAGCCCCACGTGAATTCCTCGAACGCGAGAGCCACTACGTCTGGGGCAAGCGCTACCTCCTCCACGTCACCGAAGCCGACGCGCCGCCCAGCATCCAACTCCGCCACAAACGCCTGCAACTCCAAGTGCGGCCCGGCACCAGCCGTGAGAAATGCCAGGAACTCGTGGAGGAATGGTATCGCCACCAAATCCGCGAAGCCGTTTCCCCACTTGTTGAACGTTGGGAAAAACAACTCGGCGTGAAAGTGGACAGGATCTTCGTCCAGCGCATGAAAACCAAGTGGGGCAGTTGCAATCCGTCAACCCACAGCATACGCCTCAACACCGACCTCGCCAAGAAGCCCCCCGAGTGCCTCGAATACATCGTCGTCCACGAGCTCATGCACCTGCTCGAACCCACTCACAACGCCCGCTTCCAATCCCTCATGGACCAGCACCACCCGAAATGGCGTTCCCACCAGCAAACCCTCAACCGCCTGCCCGTGCGGCACGAGAGCTGGGGGTATTGAGCTCACCATCAGATGCCCAAGCGCCGGGGTATGCGTTAGGATTCGATCATGGATGCGAGCGACGCCTCGTCGAGAATCGGCACGCCGAGTTTCTCCGCCTTGTCGCGCTTCGAGCCGTCGCCCTCGCCGGCGAGGACGTAGCTGGTTTTCGATTCATTGAATCAATGCCTTCGCCACTAGCTTTTTTGCCCGTTTGATTTTTTCTTCAATGAGCTTCTTTTCAGCTTCAAGGGCGACGACCTCTGAAATTGCCTCGCCTACGGTGCTACCTTTAAGCCACGACGCGACTTCAGGAACTTGATCGGTATTTTCGCTCACAACAGCACCATTGTCGCCATCGAGAATCGAGAGACGGTGTTTGCACAAAAGGCGGTTCACTCCCGCACGGCAACTGCAGGTAGCTGTCAGATCAGGGCCATTTTTTTTGAAGGCCACCTTGTAGGGCGATGGTTCTGAGCCTTGAACCAAGAATTCGCGGATGACTTCTGACATAACTTGGCGGGATTTTGTGAGGGAGGGGAAAATAGCAGGACTCATTCGGATTTGTCCTTCAAGAGACGGTCGAACTCTGCTTCATCAATGACTGGAACGCCAAGTTTTTCGGCATTGATCTTTTTCGAGCCGCCTCCTTCGCCGGCGAGAAGGTAGTGGGTCTTGGCGGAGATCGCACTGCTCACCTTGCCGCCCTTGCTCTCGATGAGCGCTTTCATCTCGTCACGGTCGATGCTGAGGGTGCCGGTGATGACGAAGGTCTTTCCGGCGAGCGGTAGGGCGGATAGATCGGCCTCGGCGGATTTAGGTGCGTAATTTTCGGATTTTGGATCGATTTGCAATGTTTTCAGCAACTCGAGCACATGCCGACCAGCTTCGGAAGCGAAGTAGTCCAGAGTGCTTTGTGCGGCCACTCCTCCAAGCTCCGGACTGATCGAGTAAGGTGAGAGTTCATCGGCCAATTCCGCGACCCTCGGTTTATACTCTGCTGCGATTTTTTTGCGACGATCCGTTTCCTCTTTGGAAATCGTCTCCTTTTTGGGATTCACAGGATTACTCTTCAGCCAAGTGTCCTTGAGGCCACGTTCGGCGATGGTTCGAAGAACATTCGAAGTGGTGAGATCTGTCAGGCTGGAGAACAAACGTGAGAGCTCTTTGGCCGCGGACTCGCCGAGCTGGCGGATGCCCATCGCATAGAGCCAGCGGTGGAGCGGTTTGGATTTCGCGGCTTCGAGCGCGGCGATGACTTTGGTGGCGTTCTTTTCTCCGAAGCGGCGCGGGGATTCTTCGGTGCCGAGGTTGAGGTTGGCGAGGGCTTCCTCGTCGAGGCGGAAGAGGTCGAGCGGCGTCTGGCAATGGCCGTGGCGGACCAGCGCCTCGGCGACGATTTCACCGAGGCCTTCGAGATCGAGCGCCTTGCGGGAGGCGAAGTGGGTGATGTGGGTGACCGCCTGGGCCGGGCATTGGAAATTCGTGCAGCGCCAGGCGACGAAGCCTTCCTCCTGGCTGATAGGTCCGCCACAGGACGGGCATTTCCCGTGGACGCTGTCGTAGAGCGAGTAAGGCCGAGCGCCTTCCGCGTGGCGGATGACTTTCACGATGGCGGGGATGATTTCGCCGGCTTTTTCCACCAGCACGGTCGCGCCGAGGCGGATGTCCTTGCGGTCGATCTCGTCCTGGTTGTGGAGCGTGGCGCGTGAAACGGTGGAGCCGGAAATGAGGACAGGCGTGAGCTCGGCGACGGGTGTCAGCACGCCGGTGCGGCCGACCTGGATGATGATGTTGTTTAGCGTGGTTTCCTTCTGCTCTGGCAGGAACTTGTAGGCGGCGGCCCAGCGCGGGGCGCGGGAGGTGAAGCCGAGTTGCTCGCGCTCGGCGCGGTCGAGAACTTTGATGACGGCTCCGTCGGTGCCGTAGTCGAGGGCGTGGCGCTCGCGGTTGATGCGGGCGACGGCTTCGAGCACTTCGTCGAGATTGCGGGCGTTGAGGATCGGCTGGTTTTGCGGGATGCCGAGCGATTCCAACAGGTCGTGGAATTCGTGCTCGGTTTCCAGCGGCGGGCCGTCGTAAGCGCCGAGGCCGTGGGCGAGGAAGGCGAGCGGGCGCTTGGCGACGATTTTCGGATCGAGCTGTTTGAGCGTGCCGGCGGCGGCGTTGCGGGGATTGGCGAAGGTGGGCAGGCCGGCCTCGTCGCGCTCGGCGTTGAGCGCGGCGAAGGCTTCGTTCGGCATGAAGATCTCGCCGCGGACTTCCAGCGTTGCTGGAATTTTGAATTTTGAATTTTGAATTTCGGATGACGGAAGGGCTTCGCCCGGATCGAGGACTTGGAGATCGATGGGGACGAGTTCGCCGTCCGCGGTTTTGATGAGATTGCCGATATGGGCGTCGGCGATCTCCACGCCGGACTCGTCGTTTTTCCAGCGGTTGTGGCCGGTGGAATGGTAGCCGTTGGATTTGAACCACGACGCGACTTCGGCGGAGTTCGGCTCGGTGCCATCGATGAACGGCTGGGAGGTCACGAGCGACGGGCCTTTGGCGGTTCGCAGGATTCCGTGGAACCGGATGTCATCGGCGAAAAGCCGGTTGGCCGCGTTGAGATTCCGCAGGTAGGCAAGGCCGTCTTCCTGCGCTCCGAACGTGGGGGCGATCGTGAGTTTGATCACCCGGCCGACCTTTGCGAGGTGGAAGACGACGTGCTCGGATTGACCGCCTAACGAAGGGTAACCAGCGGCGAATCCGCCGAATCTCTCCGAATCGAGGAGGTGTCCGGTTTCTTCGGCCCATGATACCACGGATTGGGCTTCCTGTCGGAGCCGTTCCTGAACATTTGCTCCATCGCTTGCTCCGAGGTCAGCCTTAAGCCGCTGAGCCAGGCTTTCCGCCGGGCTTTGCGAAGGCGTTCCGCGAGTTGCTGTGCTTGAATGATCCCGTCCATGTCTGGGAATGTAAGGAAGGAGACTTCCAACGTCAACTTCGTCGGTGACTCGCTCCGCCGCATGCAGTTCCAGCGGGATGCTGCGGATGGTGCGGACGTTGTGGGTCACGTCGTCGCCGGTCTGGCCGTCGCCGCGGGTGGCGGCGTAGGCGAGTTTTCCGTCCCTATAGAGCAGGGAAACGGCGACGCCGTCGATCTTGGGCTCGATGGTGACCGGGACGTCGTCGCGTTTGAGGTTTTTCTGAAGGCGGCGGTAGAAGTCGATGAGTTCCTGCTCGGGGCAGGTGGCTCCGGCCTTTTCGACGCCCTCGGCGCTGAGTTCGAAGACGTCGTCGATGCTGAGCATCGGGACGGGGTGGCGGACTTGTTGGAAGCCATCGATCGGTGCGCCGCCGACGCGCTGGGTGATCGAGTTGGGGTCGCGAAGTGCGGGGTGTGTCGCTTCGAGGGTTTCGAGCTCGCGGTAGAGGCGGTCGAACTCGGCGTCGGAGATCTCGGGATTTCCTTGGTTGTAGAGCTGGTCGTGGTGCTGCAGCGAGGTTTGTAGCTCGCGCATTCGATCCTGCGGGCTGGGGACGGGGGAGAAGGAGAAAAGATCAGGCTCGGCCATGGGCGGAGTCTCAGGCCTGAAGGGGAGTTTATCAAGACTGGCGCAATCGACCACTCTGCCAACTTCCTAGTTGCTTGCCCTGAGTGACTTAGGGAATTTTGATTTCGTTGGGCTGATACTTGAATGGTGCCGCTACAATACGAAACGCACTGCAACACGAAACAAGAAACAATCCGCTGGGAAACTACCGTGACTCGCGGAAATACCTCGGCAGCATTACCACGAAGTCACAAGTGCCCTACGGCGGCAGCTCCCGCGCCAGTTCGCAAGCATGGCTCGTTGGCACTCGCATTTCCCCCGCGCACACCACCCGGCCGATCCGCAGTCAGCAAGGCCGCCCTCCCGCGGCTCTCGCTCCGCTCGACTGACTCCAGATCCGCCGCCACCGCCCTGCCAATAGCGCTCCGCACCACGCCGCCTGTCCACACCGAGCCGCCGGTCGCTGTTGCTCCCTTTCCGGCTCCGTGTGTCCAGACCACCACCAGGCCATGCTTTGCACGCAACAGCGGCAAAATGCCCGTCAGCCTCTTTCTCATTCTCCATTTGACCGCCGACCGGGACTTCTCTGAACCTCCCACCATCGACCACTCGCCGTTTGCCAGATTTTCCCCATTTAAAACTTGGAGTGAGTTCCCCATTTGGCTAGGACTCTATCAATGCCCCCGTCAAAGCCGTTCTCCCGCTGTCTTCTGCCGCTTGCCGTCTCAGCGCTTTGCCTGTGCGGATCGCAAGTTTTTGCCGTGGACAAGCCGTCAGCCGAGAAAATCGCTCAGATCCGGGCTGCCGCCGAGCAAGGTGATGCGGCCTCACAGTCGGAACTTGCGGGCTTATACCATTTTGGTAAAGGGGTGAAACTGGATCACGCGGAAGAAGTCAAATGGTTCCGAAAGGCCGCTGATCAAGGTTTTGCGCCAGCTCAGCACAACCTCGGGATTTGCTACTCTGAAGGCATAGGCGTAGCCAAGAACCCAGTAGAAGCGTTCAAATGGTATCTGAAAGCCGCAGAACAAAAATATCTTGATGCGCAATACAGGGTCGGTGGCTGCTACCTTGAGGGACATGGTGTCCCGCGTAATAATCAGGAAGGTGCTCAATGGCTCGAGAAAGCCGCGAATCGGGGAGATGCCGATGCACAATTTCAACTAGGGCGTTATTATGATGTGAAGTCCATTCTTGAGCAAAAAGATTATGAAGATAATCACCAATTTGAATCAGAATATGGGGCCAACTTCGGTTCTAAATTCTACATAGATTTATATGAGGAATCTCAAAAGTATGCCTACATGTGGTATAATTTGGCTTCTACATCTGGGCAATCTAAGGCAAAAAAACATCTGGAAAAACTTTCCAACAGAATGACGCCTTCTGCGATTTCAGGTGCTCAGTATATGAGTTCAGAGTGGAAACCGGTCCCATGAAGCATCCCATTCTATCCTTAGTGCTACTCTTTGGTTTATGGCCCGTAGAAAAATGAAACGTCACCTCGCTCTCACTCTCCTCTTTTTGTTTCCAGCAATCGCTCTTGCCGAAATTACTGATGCGCGTACCACTGAACAGCAAAAGCAGGAAACTCCTTCGGAAAAAAGAAGACGAAAGACCGAGGCGCTAATCGAACGTAATTTACGGCGCGGTTTAAGAGAGGGGGATCCAGAAGCCATTCAGCAATTGCTCGATCGGCAGCAGCCCGCCGCTGCCAGTGCCTACGTATCTACGATAAGCAAGACGAATGATACCAGCCTGCTTCTTGGCAATCAAGCGGTGGTGAAGCTAGCTGCTCGTTTGATTGGTTTGGTCAGTTTGAATCAGGAGTGTGTTCTGTTCAGGGATGGTGCCTCATGGCAGATCTGGATCGAAGGGAAACAGTCATATAAGTGCGAACTCATGCACGCTCCACAAGCTGCCAAATCCGTCGAATTCGTTCACGTCACTATTAATACAGTTGAACGTGAAGGTGAACTCTTGAAGCTTCTTGATGGCCGAACACTCAAAGTGGACGAATTTGACAAAATCGATACACGGCTTCTTTTGCCACCTAAAGATGCACTTTTACTGGCGACGGGAAAGCTCGTGATTCTCGATGAAGGCAAAGCGGTTTCTGTGGCGATAGCCCCGTAGCACATCTCCCTTTCCCTGCCTCCGGTCCGGCCACCGGCTCTTCAAACGGCCTCACATCACCCAAATGCGTGCAACTCTGACTCACTTTCCACGCCCAAGGCTGCAAGCGCGTGCCATAATTTGATCACCAGGTAAACTATCGCACATATCCCATACAAGCACCCTCCAACTACAACTCCTCCAATCCCGATTTCTAATATTACTGATCTAAAATCGATTCCAATAGACTTTAGCAGCAGTCCAGTGACGGCGCTCACCGCTCCAACCCCACCGCTCCAGAGTCCAACGTAAAAAGGCTTTTCCGCAATTTTTCTGAAAGTCTCGTCAGATTTGTCAGGATTGTAATTTCCACTCATTACTTGGTTCTTTGTAGTAATTGGCTTACTTAAATAATTCCCCTTGGTGTCACGGCGCATCCTCCTCCACCCGGAAGTCACCGGATGGGTATTGCAGCATCCGTCTAAGCATTCTCTCCGACGCCAAGCTATCCCAAAAGGGAACTCGCGACTTATCCGATGCCGACTTGGAGAAACCACGAAAGGCGCACGCGAAGAGTTTGCAAACATGCCGGTCTTAACGGTCGAGAAGGACAGAGTCGCCGTGACCAAGACCCGTGCGGACACCAATTACTGAGCTTACAGGATCAGCTACAGGCGCACAGGCACCAACGGCCCGGTCAGGGTGGAGCAATACTACGCCCCCTTCTCCAACGGGGCGGTATCCCTCACGCTCAGTTACGAGATGGCTCACAAGGGGAAACTCGCGCCGATCATGCTGCGCGTTTGGTCATCGCTTAATCTGAATGATTCGGATTTGTGGTCAAAGCCCTAAATATCTGTATTCAAAAAATGAATCATCCAATCGTGGGTCGTCATTTACTTCTTTTTCAATTTCCACTCCTTGCTCAATCTCTTCGCTTCAGCAACTTGGTCGCTTGTCATGTTTTGCGCTATCAGTTCACGTTGCTTTACAGCGCCTCCAACGCGGCCGTCATGAGCCGCTATGTCGAGCCACATATAGGCTTGCACTGGGTCCTTCAAAAGGCCTTTTCCATTTGCGTAGCAAAGTCCAAGCGACAGTTGTGCCATAAAATCTCCATTTTCTGCGGATTTCCGCCAAAAATCCACCGCCTTCACGCCATCTTGTGGCACACCTAACCCTTTAAAATAGGAATCTCCCATTTCATACTGAGATGCAGAATCTCCTCGCTCAGCGGATTTACTCAATAATTTCACTGCCTCAGAGTAGTTTTGTGCCACGCCCTCGCCCTTTTTGTAGCATAATCCAAGCATGTAGGCGGCATCATCGCTTCCTGCCTCGTAGGCTTTACGAAACCATTTGTAAGATTCAGCGTAATCCTGCTTCACACCTCCTCCGCCTTGGTTGTAACAAACGCCAAGCCAATATTGAGAACTTGAATTTCCTTCATCTGCTTCTTTTCTTAGTTTTTCGATCGAAACCTTCTTTATTGCATCCTCTGCAGACACCTCGGTGCCGCATGACATAAGCATAAAAAGGACAAGCAACATTGTGCTAAGTATTGATGATTTCTGAATTTTCATAAAATGTTTATTAGGTGAGATTGCCGGGTTTCATTTGAGAATGATGGGGCGTGTTCCTGTTCTTCACCGCGTGTTCCAAATTCAGTTGGTTCCTCAGCATTCTGTTTGCATCCCTGTAATTCAAGACGCTTAAAAGGATCATGGACGTCCATGGATGGCGAGACAAAGTCTCACAATCTGTTGAATTCCGCATTTCCGCTCATTTGGTGGGGAAAGCCTTCCCCTCGGGCCTACTGCGTGCGGCCCTACGCCTTCCAGCGGGGACGCCCCCGCAACGCCCCCGCAGACACAGCCAGGCTTGTCGAGAGACTGAATCCGCCTACCCGGCTGCTCGTGCCTCGCACCGACCACGGCTCCTTCAGACTCTCTCCGGCGCATCCCCCGGAAGACCGGGACCAGCCGGGAAATACCCGCCCGTCCCTCCTTTTCAGACCGGTCAAATTGCCTGCGGGATCGCTTGGTGGCGGGTCCCGAGCCCCACGGTCTGCCTCCGCCTATCGGCGACCCCCCTGTTGGGGGCGGAGGTGCCTCCGAGGCTACCATGAGTCTCCCCGCCACAAAGCGCTGTCCTCGCCATTTTGCCCTCAGCGGCGTGGCCGCGTGCCCATTGGCTTCCATCGGGTGCGGCCCGGTTACTGGAATTCGCTTCCGTAACAGCGAATCCTGTGGCGTGATGCGGTTGGCAAAAATCCTATCGAAGATCCCATCTGCGCCCCCCCCCATGAACACGGAGACCAAGCCCTTCCCCCGCATTTTGATCGGCTGCGCACTGATCCTGCTCATTCTGCTGCTGCCGCTGCCGATTGCGGCATACGGGGTGCTCAAATTTCTGCTTTCGCTTGGCTTACTCTACTCCGCAGGTGTGTTTCTCCAGCCCTGCCGGAAGCTCATGCTCGCTCGTCCGGACGGCATGGTCGAAATCGGCACACTCGATCCTTCCGCCGCAGACCGGTTCAATCGCTTCACCGGGACTTTGAAGCACGTCCAATCCTCGTCACAAGTGGCGGACATTGACGATGAAAACTCGCGGATCTTTGACTACGTGAATAGGCAAACCCAGATCCTGCCGCCCTTGCCGCACATTTCCCTCCCTCTCTGTTTCGGATTAGTCATCACGGCGGCGATCATGAATCCCTTGATGGGAATTCATCTCCCCCGCACCACGTGGATGTTGCTCGACGGGCTCGCCCTTGGCTTGCTCGCGATTGCATGGAAAACCCTCCAAAGCGAGATTGCCGGGCAGAGGCCGCACGTTTCGCTCGTCACCAACCTGGACGGATCGGCAGGCTTCCAACTGTTTGACACATCGGACCTGATCATGCACCTCAAGCAGTCCTGGCCCGTTGTCGTCGGAGGCACACTGGTAATGGTCTTGTTCGGGAGTCAAATCGGCGGTGGCCATTTTGAGGACATCACTCTGTATGGACTGGCTGCCGGAACAATCAATGGCCTCCTCATCGGGCTGATGACATCCGCCGCGGTCTTGTGGGTGATCAGTTGGACTACGGACCACTGCCAAATTCCCGGCGTGCTGGGGCCCATGGTGTTCGCGATGATTCTTCTTGGTCTCGCCTTCAGCGGCCATTTTTCCCCGCAGCGGCTGTCAGAAATGGATATTCCGATTCCGAGTTCGGTGCCGGCACGGGATGAGCCATAGGGATTTTAGCTCCGACTAAAACGCGCCACGTTATGCTGATTCGAAGATTCACCGCCGTTCAATTTCGCCGCCCGATGGAGCGTGGCTTGAACCGACCGTTTCTCGTGCTGGCGCAACCGGAGGATGGCGGTGAACGGCGCGCGGTGGTGGTGAAATCCCGGGCGGGCTACGCGGATCGGCCGGATGCGATGCTGAAGGAATTGTTTTCCCTCCTGCTCGCCCGTGAACTCGGGCTGATCTGTCCTGAGCCGGTGCTGGTGGAACTTCAGGAAGGATTCGACTGGAGCGCTGCCGATTTTCCAGACCGAGCGGAACTCATTCGGCAAAGCATCGGTTGGAATGTCGGCACTATTCACCTCGGTGACGGCTGGAAACCTTGGATTCAGGGAAGTGCGCCGCGCTCGATTCCGGACGAGTCTCTCGAAACGGCGTATGCCTTCGACGCCATGGTGCAGAACTCCGATCGCATGGCGGACAATCCGAACCTGCTGTGGCGTGGGGAGGAACTGGCACTGCTCGATTTCGACAAGGCGTTCGCTCACCTGCGGACGCGGGAAGGTGATGCAAGACCGTGGTTCACGGCCTTGGACCGCCAAACGCTGGCCCGACATTGCCTCCATGGTCATTTACCAGCCATTGCAGCAGGGGGAATTCTCGGCAGAAATCTCTGGGATACCTTCGAGGAGTGGTGGCTCGGCAAGCCTTCCGGTCGCCTGTCCTCTGAAATCGCTGTCGGCATGGTCGATCCAGATCTGGACTTGCCGCGACTCGAAGCGTATCTTACGAAACTCGCCGCCGCCACGGACGATTTCTTCCGTGTGCTGACCGAGGTTAGCCGCCCATGAGTCTCGAACGCTACAGTTTCTGCTTTCTCCGCTATGTCCACGAACCGCTTTCCGGCGAGTTCGCGAACGTGGGCGTGCTGCTTTGGGCACCCGAAAGCCGGTTTCTGGGATTCAAGGCATCCAAGAAATACCAGCGGCTCAGCCATTTTTTCCATGGATTCCAGCAACAGGACCACCGGCAGTTGATCGGCAGGATCGACACGCAATTTCAGAAACTCGCCGAGCAGCTCGCCGCGCAGCAGGCAGAAATGGTGTTTCCCGAGACTCCGGAAAGCGCCCGGGATCTGGCCCTCAAAGTGATCCCCCACGACGACGCGGCCCTCCAGTGGAGCCTCTCCGGTGGTGGTCTCACGGATTCTCCGGCTGCTGAGTTGGAGGCGCTGTTTCACGAAGCTGTCGCCCGCCACTATGATTCCGTGGAGGAGGCCCGCCGCGACGACGCCGTGATCTACAGGGAAATCTACAGCCGGGCCTTTGAGTCTCCCCAAGTGAAGCCTCACGTCTCCTCGCACGAGATCACCGCTCCGCTGGCGACGCATCTGTTTCCCCAGGCATGGAAAAACGGCGTCTGGAACGTGTATCAGCCGCTTTCGTTCGACCTCAAGCAAGGTGAGACGATCCGTAACAAAGCCTACCGTTGGGAGAGTCTCACGCGATTCCTCGCCGATTCGCCCGAACGCCCGAAGATTCATCTTCTGCTTGGCGAGCCCTCCGGAGATCAGCGCAAGGACTACGCCAAGGCGAAGGATGTGCTTCGTTCCTCCAGAGTGGTGGAACTGGTGGAGGAGAACGAAGCCAGTGATTTCGCCCGTGAGCTAGAAGCCAGCGTGAAGGCCGCCTCCTGAGTGGCGTGGATCGACCTGCGCGGTCGTCCGAAGGGGCAACGGCTTGTATCTCTTAAAGGGAGATAACTTGGTGCCAGTCTCCTCAAACAGGTCGTCTTGACGATGGGTCGATCAAGGCCGGAGTCCGCCGGGAAACGTTACGGGACTTCCACCGGCAGGATCTCTTTCTCGGTGAAGCGCACGACGACTTGGTATTTCGCGCCGTCGCGGGCGGTGCCTAGCAGGGCGCTGCCGAGGCTGCCGAGTTTCCACAGGTGGGTGGGTGAAAACGAGCCGTCGGCGAGAGTCGCCATCTGGGGGAATGGTCCATTCTGGACGGGCTTGCCGTGAAGCGTTCCTAGCAGTTCGATGAATTCCTTCCAGCTGGGTTCGAGCTCCGACTTGTAGGAGTCGGCGGGGAGGGGGGCGGTTTGCAGGGTGATTTCCTTGAGCTTGCCGTCTTCAGTCCAGTCGAAATAGAGCATCGCGTTGAGGGCACCGATTTTCCGGCGGGTGCGGAAAATGCCGTTCAGGCCGGAGCGGCCGACGAAGGTTTCGTCGGTGGTCATTTCCACGAACTTGCTGGCCTTGAGTTTGGCAAGGGCGGCTTCGCGGGAGTCGCCGAATGCCAGAGTATCGAAAACGGCGGATTCATCGGGTGCTTTCGTCCCGGCGAGGGGATGGTTGGCGTTGATCCAGGTGCGGTCGTTAGGGGCGAGTTGTTCGAGCTGGATGGTGAGCTGCTTGCTATCCTTGGTGCGCAGGATGGTGATGCTGGTGGCGTTTCGACTAACCAGCTCGCCTTCGGTGGAGCGCTGGCCGTCGGCGCTTTTCCATGCACGCGGCGCGGCATGGAGATGGAGCGCGGATGCGATCAGCAGGAAGGAAGCGAGTTGGAAAGTTAGGGTCATGCAGAAGTAATGGGGGAAATGTGTTCCGGCTGAGACAGCCGGAACACATTTATCCCGGAAGCAGATCCTTCACCGCCTCGCGCTCTTCCTTGAGCTCGTTGATGGTGAAATCGATTTTTTCCTGACTGAAGGCATCGACGGGCACGCCTTGGACGACTTCCCATTTGCCGTTCTCGATGGTGCGGATCGGCATGGAGGCCATCAGGCCTTTTTCGATGCCGTAGGAACCGTCCGAGCAGACCGCGACGGAATGCCAGTCCCCGGAAGGAGTCGGGTTGACGAGGCTCTTCACGGTGTCGAGAGCGGCGTTCGCGGCGGAGGCGGCGGAGGAAAGTCCGCGCGCCTTGATGACGGCGGCACCGCGCTGTTGGACGGTGGCGATGAACTCGCCCTTGAGCCACTCGTGGTCGGTGATGACTTCGGTGGCCGGGCGACCGTCGATCTTCGCGTTGGTGAAATCCGGATACTGGGTGGCGGAGTGGTTGCCCCAGATGCAGAGGTTGGTGACCTTGGACTGATGGACGCCGGCCTTCTTGGCGAGCTGGCTTTTCGCGCGGTTTTCATCCAGCCGGGTCATCGCGAAGAAGCGGTCGGCGGGGATGCCGGCGGCGTTGTTCATGGCGATGAGGGCGTTGGTGTTGCAGGGATTTCCAACCACTAACACGCGGACGTCCTTGGCGGCGTTGCGGGCGATGGCCTGGCCTTGGCCGGTGAAAATCTTGCCGTTGATGCCGAGCAGGTCGGCGCGTTCCATTCCGGCCTTGCGCGGCACCGAGCCGACGAGCAGGCACCAGTTCGCATCCTTGAATCCCTCGTCGAGATCGGCGGTGCCGACGACTTCGTTGAGCAGCGGGAAAGCGCAGTCGTCGAGTTCCATGATGACCCCTTGCAGCGCGGGCAAGCCGGGCTCGATTTCGATCAGACGGAGATTGACCGGTTGGTCCGGGCCGAAGACGAAACCGGAGGCGATGCGGAACAACAGGGCGTAGCCGATCTGGCCAGCGGCACCGGTGATGGAGACGGTAATTGGTGTTTTCATAGGTAAAATTGCAAGAACGGCGGCAGGCTACGGGGCTGGCCGGATCAGGTCAACTGACAAGCAACGCGATCCATGGATGCGCGTGAAATTCGACAAAAAACGACCAGCCGTCTTGAAATCAAGCTTCCCCGGCCGCGTGCCCGGCCTTTTACTCCGCGCATGATCGACATGTTGGTGCGCCTTTACGACTTGCCGGAATCGGCGTCACTCTATGCGGAAACCGCCAGCAAAGGCGTGACGCTGCGCCGTGCGCGGGCCTTCGAGAAACACACGGTCGCGGCTTTCGCGAAAGCGCATTTCTCGGAAAAATGGGTCAGCGAGGTGGAAGTCGCGATGACCCGCCAGCCGATCGCCTGCTTCATCGCCACCCGCGACAAAGAGATCCTCGGCTTCGCCTGTTACGACACGACGCAGCGCGGATTTTTCGGCCCGACCGGAGTTTCGGAAAACGCCCGCGGGCTCGGCTTGGGCAAGGCGCTGCTCTTCAAAGCGCTCGAAGGCTTGCGCGACATCGGCTACGCCTACGCGATCATCGGCGGCGTGGGACCCAAGGAATTTTACGCGAAAAACTGCGGCGCGATCGAGATTCCCGGCAGTGATCCGGGGACTTACACGGACTTGCTGCCGTAGCGGCGATCACCGGTCGCCGCGAGTCTTGCAATCCGTTAGTGGCGACCGGTGATCGCCGCTACACCGCGTGAATGCCGATCCCGTGCTTGTCACAAAGCTCGGCGACCCGCGCCTTCTCCAACAGCAAGGTCTTCCCCGCCTCGATGGCGATGCCCCCCACCCCGGCAGCGGCGCAGGTCTCGATAGTCTGCGGGCCGATGACCGGCACATCGAAACGGAAATCCTGGTTCGGCTTGGAAACCTTCACTAGCAGCACGTCCTTGCCGCGGCCGAGTTCGCCACCGCGCTTGATGCAGGCGTTCGTGCCCTCAAATGCCTCCGCCGCCAGCACCGTGCCGTGGCGGACCACGACGCTCTGCCCGATGTCGAGCGCGCTCGTTTGCTTGGCGATCCGGAACCCGAAATCCGCATCCGCGAGTTGGCGCTTTTTGAATGCCGGGCCGCAAACATGCCCCGGTCCCGGGAGATGATCCTCAAGAAAAGTCGTGGCCGGCAGCAGCGTGATTCCGTCCTTCGCCAGCTCCTCGCCGATTGCGCCGAACAGCGTCTCCGCGTTCCGTTCCTTGACCCGCGCCAGCATCATCAGGATGCGGAGGTCCGGCCGGAGATCGAAGAGATTCTTCGGGGAAATCTGCCCCATCATCACCGCCTCGTTCGCGCCCTCGCGGCGGAAAAACTTGATCAACTTGCTCAGCTGGCCCACGCGCACCCACTCGGTGGCGTCCGCGAGTTGCTCCAGCTCCGGCTTCGTTTCGCCGTGGAAGGCGACCACCACCAACCGGATGCCCGGGGATTTCCGGCGCGCCTCGGCGATGAAAGTCTCCGGATAAACGCCGCTGCCTGCGATGATTCCGATGGTGCGGGAGGTCGTATCGGGAGAGGCCATTGCTGCGTGTGTCGGGGAAATACCGGCTGTCGCAGTCGCGTGAAAAGTAGCGGCTGTGGGACTCGAACCCACACTCGTTAGAACTCGATTTTGAGTCGAGCGCGTCTACCAATTCCGCCAAGCCGCCTTGGTGCGCGGCAGATTGGCGGGACATTCCGCCGAGGGCAAGAGGTTTTTAAATCACCACGCCTTCCCCCCTCTCGCGTCAAACGGCAGCCAAAGCAGTGCGACGGTTTCCACCTTCACGTCGGTCTTCGTCGGCTTGACGGACTCGGTTTCCAGCGGCAGCGACGCCGGGTCGAAGGACTCGGTCAATTTCGCGATGCCCGCTTCGAGTTCGTCCTGGATGGCTTGGATTTCCCCGGCGACTCCTTCGATCTTCGACTCGGCGTTCGCGACGTCCTGATGTTGTTTGTAGGCGCTGGTCGCTTTGCCGATGGAGGAGGTGCCGCGGGTGATCGATCCAAGTCCCGCTTTCCGGCCTAAAAACGCGCCGAGAATGCCGCCAAGCACCGAAACCCCCGCCTGCATCTTCGCGGAATTAGACTCGGCTTTTTCCTTCAGGAGCTGGCCCTCCGCCGTGCGCAGGCGGGTTTCGAGAGTGGCAACTTTCTTCGCGGCGGTGGCGCGGAGTTTGTCGATGCCGGCGTCGCGGGCTTCGTGCGCCTGGTGGATGATGCGGGCGCGGAAATCCGCCTCGCTCTCGCCGAGTTGCGACCAGGCTTTCACCGCCGGGCAGGAGAAAACATCCGCCCGCTCGTTTCGGTAGAGCCACTCGGTGAAGTCCTTTTCCACCTGTTTGTAGTTCGCCGCGTTCATCGCGAATCCCGGCAACTCGGCAAAGCCCGCGCCTGCCGCAGGCTCGGCTTCTACCAGCTTGGCCGGTGCCTCTATGGACGTTTCCCAATCAATGCCCGTATCGGTGATCGGGTTCACCAGCCGCACCGTGCGCGAGCCCTCGAGATCCGCCTTGGCCGAGGAAAAATGCACCACGCCCTTGCGCAACAGATAGGGTCTATAGGTCGTATCAGTCCCATCGCCCGCCGCCGGCACGAAAATCTCAGTCACCCCCGCACCCACATTCGGGCGTGAAGATGCAACGACCGGCGCGGCATTCATCCCCGGCATGCCCATCGGGTTCGCGGCGGCGACCGGAGCGGGAATCTTCATGAATTCCCCGCGCTTCGGGTCCATCAGCAGCTTGATCTGGCTGCGCGTCAGCGGGCCGGTGAGATAACTCATCACCCAGCGGACGTGGAAAATAACAGGTCCGTCTTCGTGCACATTGTTCATCAGGAAAACCCGGTTACCGAGACCGGAGATGAGCCGCTCCATGTCGGCCCGGTCGAACTTCGCGTTCTGCGATCCGGCCGCGCCTTCCAGCCCGTCGAGCACGCGAAGTTTGTCGCGCTCGGTCTGCAGGCGGCCGAGGAACCAGGTGCCGATGTTGGAAAGCGCCTTGTAATCGAGATCGACCGGATTCTGCGTCGCTAACAAGCATCCCAGCCCGAAAGCCCGGCCTTGTTTCAGGATCGTCATCATCGGCCGCTTGGACGGCGGGTTCGCGCTCGGCGGCAGGTAGCCGTAGATTTCATCCATGTAGAGCAACGCCCGCAGCGAGGTCGTGCCGTTTTGCGATCGCATCCAGCCGAGCATCTGGTTCAGTAACAGGCTGACGAAAAACATCCGCTCGGTGTCGCCGAGATGGGCGATGGAGAAAATCGAGATCCGCGGCTTGCCGGCCGGCGTGTGAAGCATCTTCGCGATGTCGAGCGGCGGGCCTTCCAGCCAGCTCGCGAAGCCGGGCGAGGCGAGCAGGTTGTTGAATTTCAGCGCCAGCGTCTGGCGGGATTTCTCCGGCATGAACGACTCCAGATCGATCACCCCGACCTTGTCGAAGGCCGGCTTCTGGATGTGCCGGATCAAGGTTTCCAAAGTCACGTTTTGCCCCGCCGCCCAGGCGTTCTGGAAAATCGCCGCGACCAAGACCGCCTCCGGACTCTGGATGGAATCCGCATCCACCCCGACTAGCGAGAGTAGCGACGAGACCGTGCTCTCCACCCGCTCTCCCAGCAGCTCGGCGTCGTCCATGATTTCAAACGGCGGCACCTCCAGCGAACTCAGGATGCTAACCGGAATTCCCGCCTTGCTGCCGGGAGTGAAAATGTTGATGTCCACCTTCTCCCGCAGCGTCGCGACGCGCTCCGGATTCTGCCCCCATTCGGCCAGGCCGGTCTTCCACATTTCCGCCGTCTTCGCCGCATGCTCGTCCGGGGTGATGCCCTTCTTCGCCGCATCGTCCTCATTGATCCAAGGGCGGAAGCTCTTCGCGTCGAGATCGGGAAACATCAGCAGCAAGTTCGAAATGTCGCCCTTCGGATCGATGATGATCGCCGGGATATTGTCCATCGCCGCCTCCTCCAGCAGCGCGAGGCAGAGCCCGGTTTTCCCCGAGCCCGTCATCCCCAGCACCACGCCGTGCGTCACGAGATCCTTGGAATCATAGAGGATCAAATCATCCCGCACCTTCTTCGTCTCCGGATCGTAGCCGCGTCCCAGATAGAACTGCCCGAGTTTTTCATAATCTGTAGGAGAAATGCTCATGATGCGCGCATGCTGGAAGAGCTGCGGAAAAACTCCAGCAGGAACATTCCGGCCAATCTCAGTTCGCGCCGATTCACGCAAATTTCACACCTTCGCCATTCCCAAACGCGGCAGCTTCATTAGTCTCACGGCGAAATCCATGGAACACGCCACCGAAACGGAAGTCGCCGATGCCGCCAAACACCTCCGCTCGCTCTCCAGCGGGCTGAACCAGGTCCTCTTCGGCCAGGAGGAACTCATCGATCTCGTGATCACCGGCGTGCTCGCCCGCGGCCACATTTTACTCGAAGGCCTGCCCGGACTGGGCAAAACCGAACTGGTGAAGGGGCTTTCCAAACTGCTGAAACTCGGCACCAAGCGGGTCCAGTTCACGCCCGACCTGCTCCCGGGCGACATCACGGGAAATCCGGTGCTCCAGGAAATCGACGGCCGCCGCGAGTTCATTTTCCAACCGGGACCGCTCTTCACCAACATCGTGCTCGCCGACGAAATCAACCGCGCCTCACCGAAAACCCAGTCCGCCCTGCTCGAAGCGATGCAGGAGCGCCGCGTAACGGTGCTCGGGAAAACCCACGATTTGCCGAAGCCGTTCTTCGTGCTCGCGACCCAGAACCCGATCGAGCTCGAAGGCACCTATCCGCTGCCAGAGGCCCAGCTCGACCGCTTCCTTTTCAAACTCGAAGTCACCCGCAACGACGTCGCCACGCTCCAGCGCATCGTTTCCCACCGCGAACTCGGCACCGACCCGCAGGTAGATCCCGTGATGAGCGAGGAAACCCTCGGCACGCTGCTCGAACTCGTCCGCCGGATCTATCTGCCGGACGTGGTGGCGAACTACATCGCCCGCCTCGTCGATGCCAGCCACCCCGGCCAATCCGCCGCCGCGCGCGGCATCCGCTACGGAGCGAGTCCCCGCGCCGCGCTCGCCCTCGCTTCCGGAGCCAAGGCCCGCGCTCTGATGCAGGAGCGCTTGAACGCCAGCTTCGAGGACGTCAAAGCGATCGCCCCCGCCGTGCTCCGCCACCGGATCGTGCTCGATTACAACGCCCGCGTCGAAGGCCACACGACCAACGACATCGTCCGCGCGCTGCTGGAGGAAGTCCCGTTCCAAGCCGCGGCGACGCCGAAGGTCCTCGTGGCGGCGGTTTCCAACCGCCAAGCCTAACTCTCACCGCCATGCTCCGCCACTTCCTCCTCCTCGCGCTAGCGCTGCAAGTTTCCGCCCAGGAAACGATGATGCGCCTGGTATTCGATCCGGTCACCGACACCCACGTCGAGGTGATCGCCCTTTTCAGCAAGCCCTCACCCGGCGGTTTTTTGCCGGTGCGGGTGAAAATCGCCAACAACCTGAAAAACGACAGCAACGTCTGGATCGAGTTCAAGAGCAAGGCGGACTATGACAACGATCTGCAAACGACCTCGTCCTTCAATTTCACGGCCAGCGGCGGAAAGACCATCACCCGCGACATCCTCGTGCCCCTCAGTCCGCCGGGCCAATCCTACGGCGGCACCCATGTCGCGGCCACACTCGGCGGCTCCATGGGCAGGGCCGGCAACACGATCCGCTCCACGATCGAAGCCAGCCAACCCGCCGTCCTCCTCAGCGAAGCGCTGTTCACCCCCAACGCGTCCTCGCTCGACAGCGCGAATTCCGCGAAAGGCCGCGGCTCGAGCGAGTTCGCCGCCAAGTTCGATCCCAAGCAACTGCCCGACGACTGGCTCGCCTTTTCCGGCTACGACAGCGTGATCATGACTGATAGTGATTGGTCCAACATCCCGCCCGGCGGACGCAACGCCATCCTCTCGTGGCTCCGGCTCGGCGGCCAGTTAGTCATTTGTTCGACTGGCTCCGCCACGGCGGCGTCATTGGGCATCCCGGCTGAAACAAGCTTCGGCACCGTCGCTATCCGTCCCGTGTCATCGGACTTGAAACTTGACGCCCCCGCAGTGGTGAAACTCGTCGCGACCAACGCCACCAAGCCGCAGCAAGTCTCGCAGCAGGGCGATTTCCAAAAATCCTGGCCGCTCCAGGATCTCTTCGGCGCACAGACCTTCCGCTACGCGCTGTTCGTCATGGTCCTGATCGCCTTCGGTATCCTCGTCGGACCGGTGAACCTCTTCGTCTTCGCGAAATCCGGCCAACGCCACAAACTCTTCATCACCACGCCTATCATCTCGCTGGGAGCCAGCCTGATCCTCATCGCCCTGATCATCGTGCAGGACGGCTTCGGCGGCAACGGCATGCGCCGCGTGCTGATGGAAGTCCGCCCCGACGTCGGTGCCAACGCCGCCTATCTCCATCAGGAGCAATTCTGCCGCACCGGCGTCCTAACCGGCTCGCGCTTCACCATCGACACCCCGTCCACCTTCCAGCCCGTGGCCATCGCCGCCAGTCGCTGGGCCCGCTTCACCGATGGTTCCGGCGCGAAAGGCAGCTTCAACCTCCAGCCCGCCGATGGCAAACTCCAGGCCTCCGGCGATTGGTTTCAAAGCCGCTCCGAGCACGGCCACGTTCTATCCGCCGTCGTCTCCACCCGCGGCCGGATCGAAAAAACCGACACGCCCGGCACCTGCCTCTCCACCTTCGAGTTTCCCATCGACACGCTCTTCTATCTCGACGAGGCCAAGCAATGGCACCGCGCCGAGGGCATCACCGCCGGCAAGCGCTTCATCCTCGCCCCGGTGGAAATATCCATGGTCGATCCCGCCCTCGCCCGCGAGATCAACGCCTTCGCCGCCCGCAACAAACAGTTCCTCAAAACCGCCACCAAGCGGCCCGGCCACTTCATCGCCCTCACCACCCAAGCCCCCGGCATCGGCACCAACCCCGGCATCAAGTGGAAGGAAACCCGCACCGTCATCACAGGTCCCCTCGTGGATAAAAGCTGAAAAGCTGAAAAGCTGAAATTTCAGAAACCAGTATCTCGACCTCTTCCATCGTCCTCTTCATTTCAGCTTTTCAGCTTTTCAGCTTTTCAGAATCTCAGCATTTACACCTCCATGTCCGCTCTCAAGGTCAACAATCTCTACCGCTACTTCGGCGATCTCCAGGCCGTCAACGGCGTCACCTTCGAGGTTCCCCACGGCTCGGTCTGCGGCTTCGTCGGCGCCAACGGCGCGGGGAAAACCACCACCATGCGCATCCTCGCCACGCTCGACTATCCGACGCTTGGCTCGGCGGAAGTCTGCGGGATCAACGTCGTCCACCATCCGGCGGAAGTGAGAAGGCTCATCGGCTGGATGCCCGACCACTTCGGAAACTACGAGCACATGACCGTGCTGGAGTATCTGGATTTCTACGCCCGCGCGCTCGGCTACAAAGGCAAGGAACGCCGCCAGCGCATCCAGGAGGTCATGGATTTCACCGACCTCGTCCCGTTGGCGGAGCGGTTTTCCAACAAGCTTTCCAAAGGCATGACCCAGCGCCTCGGTCTCGGCCGCGCGCTGCTCCACGACCCGCAGGTCCTGATCATGGACGAGCCCGCCGCCGGTCTTGATCCGAAAGCCCGCGTCGAACTCAAGCACCTCATCCGGGTGTTAGCCAAGGAAGGAAAAACGATTTTCATCTCCTCCCACATCCTCTCCGAGCTCGGCGAGATGTGCGATTCGCTGCTCTTCATCAACAACGGCCGCATCGTCCACCACGGCGATTCGGAAACCCTGCGCCGCGGATCCGACACGCTCGGCGGCGTGCTTTACGACGTGCAGGTCGATGGCAAGCCCGACTCCGTTTCCGACTGGTGCGTGCTCCAGCCGAACGTCGAATTCCTCGAAGCCCGCAAACAAGGCGGCCGCATCCGCATCGACACCGAGGACCCGACCAAAGCCGCCGACGTGCTCGCCCGCATGGTCAAGGACGGCCTGCGCATCACCGAGTTCCACCGCGAGCAGCGCAACCTCGAAGACGCCTTCATCGACATCATCGGCCGCCTCGACTCCGGCAAGCCCGCACTCCCGCCGCCGCTTCCTTCGGGAACGTCGAACATCGAACTTCCAACATCCAACATCGAATGAAGAAGCAACTTCTCTTCCCTTCAACGTTCGATGTTGGACGTTCAATGTTCAATGTTCAAATCCCTTACTTATGATCACCCACCTCACCGATTTCCCCGACAAGCTCTCGCCGATGCTCGTCAAGGAGCTGCGCCAGGGCCTGCGCGCCCGCAGCTTCACGATGCTGTTCCTGATTTTCCAGATCCTGCTAGGTTTCATTCTCCTTTCCTCAAGCGCCGCATCCAGCATGGATAGCGCCGGGTCATTCGCATCCGGTGTGATCTTCACGATGTTCGGTATCGCGGCGCTCTTCATTCAGCCGATGCGCGGCGTCACCGCGCTGTCTTCGGAAATCACCGGCAACACCATTGAAATGATGGCGCTCACCCGGCTGAGCGCCTCGCGGATCGTCCTCGGAAAATGGATCGCCATCGTCAGCCAGACGGCGCTCATCCTCATCACGATCATTCCCTACCTGATCCTGCGCTACTTCTTCGGCGGTATGATCCTGCTAGGCGAACTGGTCTTCCTCTCGCTGATCTTCCTGACCTCCATGGCCCTGACCGCAGTCATGGTGGGCATGTCCGGGACCAACGCGAAGCTCGCCCGGATCCTGCCAGTCATTGGTTTCATTTTCATGCTCCAGATCATCCCGGCAGTGTTGTTCCGCGGCGGCTTTAACAACTTCATGAGCTTCTGCACGCTGTCGGACTGGGAGTCCCGCGTCGGAATTCTCTCCTATCTTTGCTTCATCACCTACCTCGGTTGGTGCGCGCTTTCCCACGGCATCTCCATCATCGCACCCGCCGCCGAAAACCACTCAACCCTCCGCCGCCTCATCGCGCTCGGACTCACGTGCGTCGCCGTCGCCGTCGGATTCCATCCGTTGGTGGACGCTCACGTCCCACTGCTCATCTTCGGAATCATCCTCGCTCCCGCCGTGATCACGGCGCTGACAGAACCGTCCAACCTGCTGCCTCCGATCTACACGCCGTTCCTGAAACGCGGCCTGCCGGGCCGGTTGGCCGCCGCTTTCCTCCTCCCAGGCTGGCCCGCCGGAGTTTTCTATTCCATCTTGCTTCTCGCGGTCAGCACCGCCGGTTTTCTCGCCACCGCACGCCCCGCCATCAGTCCCTCAGAAATGACGGAAATCGCGATCTACACCCTCGCCATTGTTGGCGGCATCCTGCTCCCCGCCTTGTTAGCGGCGAATTTCAGCAAACAGGAAAGCAAGCGCTTCACCAACTTCCTCGTTTTCCTGTTGGCCTCGGTCATCCTGACGATCATCCCGGCCATCTTCGCCAACATCAACAATCACGAAAACTACCTTTGGCTTTTCATCTGGAATCCTCCGATCTTCATCACGATGGCGGACGAAAGCAGTTTCGACAAAAACCAGCTTCTGACCGCGGTGATGATCGTTGATTTCATCATCCTCGCATTGCTGCTCGCCACCGCCGCCATCGCCTTCCGCGGCTACCGGGAAATCATCAAGGAAGCCGAAAGCGGACTCGCCGTTCCCGCTCCATGACCTCCGCGTTACTCCAGCAGTGTCATTCCAACGCGTTGGCGGCGTCCGGACGCTTGCGCCTGCCCTTGCGCTCCCGCGTCTGGCGCGGCCAGACCGGCGAGTTCGCCGGCGGCGGCACCGGATCGTCGATGGATTTCCAGGACCACCGCGCCTACTCGCCCGGCGACGACCCGCGCCACATCAACTGGCAGGCCTACGCCCGCACCGGCAGCTACACGATGAAGCTCTTCCGCGAGGAAGTCCGGCCCGTCGTGGACCTGATCCTCGACGCCTCGGAGTCAATGTTCTTCGACGAGAAAAAAGCCGCCCGCACCGCCGAGCTGTTCTATCTGATCGCCGAAAGCTCGCAAGCCGCCGGCGCCTCGCTCGCGCTCCACGCCGTCCGCGGCGACGCCACGCTCGCGCTCGATCCCGCCACGCTCCGCAGCCACCAATGGCTGGACACCGCCCGCGCGCTGCCCGCCACCAACTCCGCGAAAGCGCCCGATCTCACCCGCCTGCCGCTCCGTGCGAACGCGATCCGCGTCTTTCTATCCGACCTGTTGTTCGCCGCCGATCCCGAGCCCATCCTCCGCCACCTCGGCCAACGCCACAGCAGCGTCTTCATTTTCTCTCCCTTCCTCGAAACCGAAGCCCGCCCCGCATGGTCGGGAAATTACGAGTTCATCGATCCCGAGCGGCATTCCCATCACCCGCACCGCATCGAGCCCGCCACGCTCCGCCGCTATCAGGAAGCTTACGTCAACCACTTCGCGCTCTGGAAACAGCACACCCGCCGCCACCAAACCGCCTTCGCCCGCATCCCGGCGGAGGAGGATCTCGCTACCGCCCTCTTCCGCGAAGCTGTGCCCGCGCGGGCACTCGAACCAACATGAAATTATGGCAGAATCAATGCTCACGCTCGCAAATCCACTCGGACTTCTCGCCCTGCTCGGCATCCCCGCCGTGCTGGCGATCCATTTCCTCCAGCGGAAAGCCGTCGAACTCCCGGTCTCCACACTATTCCTGCTAGATCGCGCCCACCGCGACGCCGCCAGCGGGCGGCGGTTGGAGCGGATCATTCCGTCGATCCCGCTATGGATGCAACTGCTCGCCGTGCTGCTACTCGCATGGTTTCTGGCAGAACCTCGCTTTCAAAAGTCCGGCAGCGTCCAGCGCGTCGCCGTCGTGCTGGATTCCTCCGCGTCGATGGGCGTCTTCAAGAGCGAAGCCATCGCCCGCCTGACCGCCGAGCTTCCGGGTTTCCAAGGTCCCGCCTCCTCAATTGAGCTCACCGTCATCGAATCCGCGCCCAACCGTCCGCGCCTCTACGCCGGAGCGTCGGTGGATGAACTCAAAGCTGTTCTTGAAAAATGGCAACCGCTCGACGGCCTCACCGATCCCACGCAGGCGCTCCGCCTCGCGCGGTCCCTCGTTTCCCGCGAGGGCACCGTCATCTATCTGACCGACACCCCGGCGGACTCCCTGCCCTTCGAGGCCCGCCTCATCGCGGTCGGCGCTCCGGTGGAAAACGTCGGCTTCACCGGAGTCACCTTCGCCACCGAGGAAGGCGCGCTCGTCTGGCGGGTGCTCGTCCGGAACTACAGTAAGACCGCGGCCGATCGCACGTGGTCGATCCAGACCGCCACCGGCGGCACGGAGCCACGCAAGATCCATCTCGATCCCGGCGCGCTCGTCACCCTGCAATCCGCCTTCCCCGCCGATGCGAAAAATGTCCGTCTGGTTCTCACCCCAGACCGATTTTCGCTGGACGACACGCTTCCGCTCGTCGCCCCCAAGCCCAAGTCCCTCGCACTCTTCACCGCCACCTCGCCCGCCTTCGCCGAGCTCACTGAAAAACTCCTCCGCGCCCTCGACTCAGCCACCCCCACCAACGACGCCGCCACCGCCGATCTCTCCATCACGTCCTACGACCCTCTCGACCCGGTGCTGCCGCCGGGAAATTCCGTCATCTTCGTCGAGGACAACACCCGCAGCGGAGCGTATCTCAAGGGCGGCATCCTCGCCGAGCCCCACCCGCTGCTCGCCGGCCTCAACTGGCAATCCCTGCTCGTCCGCGAGACCATCGAGCTCGATCGACTTCCCAGTGACACCGTTCTTCTCTGGCAGGAAAAGCGCCCGCTAATTTTCCTCCGCGAGAAACCCGCCACTGAAAAATCGCCCCCCTCCCGCCAGCTCTGCTTCAACTTCGATCTGCGCCTCTCCAACGCCTCCAACCAGCCCGCCTTCATCGTCCTGCTCCACCGCTTCGCCGAGTCCATCCGCGAGGCCAAGGTCGCCTCCACTTCCGCGAATCTCGAAACCGGCCAACCCATCAAAATCACCTCGGCCCCCGACCTCCCGCTCCAAATCGCCACCACCGACCTCGCCGGCAAGCAGCTTCCCCCGCCTGCCTCCACAAGCCTGGCACCCGCCACTCCCTGCTTCCTAATCATCCGCCAGAACGAAACCACGCTCCTCGACGCCGCCGTCTTCTTCGCCGACACCCGCGAAGCCGATTTCTCCGTCTGCGGCAAATCCGATCCCACCGCCATCGCCAACCCATCCACCATCGAGCGCCACACCCAACCCGATCCCCTCTGGCGCGTCTGGATCCTCGCGCTCATCGCCGCCCTCCTCGTTTCCTGGAAATTCACCGCCGGGAGGGCTAGCGCATGATCTTCACCGCCCCGGAATACTTCCTCCTCATCCCCGCCCTCGCGCTGGTTGGATGGTTCTGGCGCGGGCTGAAACTGCATTCACCGCTGCGCGCCATCCTGCTGGTCCTGGCCGTCATCGCGCTCACCGAACCGGTCATCCAGCACCAGCAAAA
>NZ_JBIKBQ010000055.1:0-25637 GCF_058122085.1 Luteolibacter sp.
CAGGGAGTGGAGTTCTTGGAGTTCGGCGAGTTTCATAGGAGAAAGGAGTGGATCGGGGATTAGAGGCTGATGATATGGACTGCTCCGACAGGTCGGAGCTTTCCCACTGGCCGACATGTCGGCCAGTGCAAAAGCGGGGACATGTCCCCGCAGTCCGGGAGGTCACCTCGCCCAACTGCCTTTGACGACAGGCAGGCGACCGGTGCTGATGACGGTGTAATCGGTGGGACCTTTCGCGCCTTCCAGCGGGACGCCGGTGGCGCTTTTCCAGACAGCGCTCATGCTCTCGCCGGTGTGGCAGCCCCAGCTTTTGCAATAGGCGCGACGATCGAAAATGGATGACTTGATTCGCGGCAGATCGCGCTCATGAAGCCAGGCGGTGGAAGCGGCCATGATGTCGTTACCGTAGTCGAACATGAACGCGTAGCGGTTCGAGTGACCGAAGAAATCGAAAGTCTGGATCGAACCGCGGGGACGCGAGTTGAGGGTCTGGATGAAATTTCCGGAACCGTTGAACCAGAGCAAGGTGACCCGGCGCTTGGCCGCCAGCTCGGCGATCCACGAGGTGTATGGCTTGCCGTCCTCGCGACCGCGGGTCTGGTAGCCCGGTTGGAAAACCATCCACACGATCGGCGCGTCCGAGCCGTAGGCCTTGCGGATTTCCGCCATGCGGAGGGTCGAGGCGCGGACGAAATTCGCCCACCAGCGGTCGTGCTGGTCTTGCTGGACGCGCAGGTTCTCCCATTGCCGCAAGGCGGGCCCGCCGGTGACGATGACATGATCCGCGTGGCTCCACGCGGTGAGCAGGAGCAGGACAAGGGAAATGAGCCGCACACGGTGAATCATGAATGGGAAATAAAAGGTTCCCGCCAGCATGGGAAGCGGCAATCTCACCCGGGCACGGGATTTCTTCAGGCAAATGATCGAGCGGGCGGGTCACCGCTCGCACAAGCGCATTTCGCGGGCGGATTGTTTCGGTGGTGCAGGGATGAGGAGGATGGTGGATTGGACATTTGAAATTGGAGTTTTGAGATTGGGGGGAGATTCCGAAGGGCGGATGATGCGGTCGGGGATGAGCGGGTTTTGGCCACGGGTTTTGTTGGAGTAGGTGCCGTAGTAGCGGACGGTTTGCTGGCCTTTGGGCGGGAGCCGGGCGGGTTGGGGTGGAAAAAATACAGCCGACTCCGCGTGGGCGGGGGCGGCTGGATGAATGAATGCGAGGGACAGAATGTCCCTCCTCCTTAGGGCCGGATCCGGAGCTCAAGCTTCAGTTTGTCTTCGGGAAGAGGATGAAAACGCAGTCTTTAGCTGTGTTCTTCATCTGTGTTCATCTGCGGTTAAAAACTCTGAAAGGCATTGGCTGAAGCGCGAACTCCGGGCAGTTTCCTGGTGGCACAAGTGGCAATGAAAATGATCTAGGCGGCGGAGCCGTTGCGGATGATTTCGCAGAAACTCTGGGGCTCGAGGGCGGCGCCGCCGATGAGGGCGCCATCGATGTCCGGGCAGGCCATGAGCTCGGCGGCGTTGTTGGGCTTCACGCTGCCGCCGTATTGGATGCGGATCTTGGCGGCGGCGTCGGCACCGTAGAGTTCGGCGATGACGGAGCGGACGAAGGCGTGCGCGTCCTGGGCCTGCTGGGAGGTGGCGGTGACGCCGGTGCCGATGGCCCAGACGGGTTCGTAGGCGATGACGGTTTCACCGAGATCCTTCTCGGAAACGCCATCAAGACCACCGGTGATCTGGGTGCGGAGGACGCTTTCAAGATTGCCGGCCTCGCGCTCGGCGAGGGTCTCGCCGATGCAGAAGATCGGCTTCAAATTCGCCTCGCGGGCCTTCTTGATCTTGGCGTTGATGACCGCATCGGTCTCGCCGTAGATCGCGCGGCGCTCGCTGTGGCCGAGGATGACGTAGTGGACGAAAAACTCGCGCAGCATCACCACGCTGATTTCACCGGTGTAAGCGCCGGAGTCGAACTGCGAGCAGTTCTGCGCGGCGATCTGGATGGCGTGCGCGTTCTGGACGGCGGTCGCGGTGTGGAGCAGGTCGGCGAGTTTCGGGAGAGAAACAAACGGCGGCGCGATGACGATCTCACACGGGTAGTCCTGACCCTGGAGTTTCGACAGGAAGCTCTTGATGAAGTCTTCCGTTTCGGAAGCTCCCTTGTTCATTTTCCAGTTGGCGGCGAAGATTGGCTTGCGGTTCATTCGATTGGGGGTGGGTGTTAGCGGTTGAGGATCAGACTTCGGTGAGAGCGGCCACGCCGGGGAGGACTTTGCCTTCGAGGAGTTCGAGGGAAGCACCGCCGCCGGTGGAAATGAAGGTCATTTGGTCATCAAGGCCGAACTGGTTGACCGCGGTGACCGAGTCGCCGCCGCCGACGATGGTGACGGCGTCGCTCTTGGCCATGGCCTCGGCGATGGCGCGGGTGCCTTTGGCGAAACTCTCGATTTCGAAGACGCCCATCGGGCCGTTCCAGATGACGGTTTTGGCTTTCGCGACTTCCTGGCAGAACTCGTCGATGGCGACGTCGCCGATGTCGATGCCTTCCCAGCCATCGGGGGTTTCGCCGCCTTGTTCGTAGGGCGCGGTGACTTTCGTTTCGGCGCCTTCCTTGAATTCCTGGGTGACGCGGGTGTCGGCGGGAAGCAGGAAGCGCACGCCCTTGGCCTCGGCCTTGGCGAGGATGTCGAGCGCGAGGTCGAGCTTGTCGGCCTCGACGCGGCTGTTGCCGACCTTGTAGCCTTGGGCCTTGCGGAAGGTGTTGGCCATCGCGCCGCCGATGAGGAAGGCGTCGGCCTTTTCCATCAGCGCGGTGATGACTTGGATTTTATCGGAAACCTTCGCGCCCCCCATGATGACGAGGAAGGGTTTTTCCGGGTTCTGGAGCTTGCCGTCGAGGTATTCGAGCTCGCGCTCCATCAGCAGGCCCATGGCGCTTTGCTTGACGAAATGGGTGACGCCTTCGGTGGAGGCGTGGGCGCGGTGGGCGGTGCCGAACGCGTCGTTGACGTAAATTTCCGCGGAGCCTGCGAGTTTCTCGGCGAAGGCGGAATCGTTGGCCTCTTCTTCCGGATAGAAGCGGGTGTTTTCGAGGATGAGCACCTCGCCCGGCTGGAGCGCGGCGCGGAGGGCGGCGACTTCGGCACCGATGCAATCCGGCGCGAGTTTCACCGGCTGGCCGAGGATTTCGGAAAGGGCGGCGGCGACGGGAGCGAGCGAGAATTTCGCTTCAAATCCGCCTTTTGGACGGCCGAGGTGGGAGCAGAGAACGAGCTTGGCACCGCCGGAGATCAGCTGACGGATCGACGGGACCGCGCCTTGGATGCGGGTGTCGTCGGTGATGACGCCGTCTTTGAGAGGGACATTGAAGTCCACACGCATGAGGACTTCTTTGGAGGATACATCAAGGTCGCGGATCGAAAGTTTGGCCATGGGGGACAAATCCCGCCTTAGACGGGGACTAGTGTCAAGTTTATCGCGGCAACGGACCGCTGCGGAAACGTTCGTGCTGGCGGCGCAACATCACGTCCAGCGGCATGAAGTTCACCGCCCGCTGCGACCATTCGAGCGCCTTGTCGCGGTTGCCTCTGGCGAACTGGATCTCGGCCATGGTGTCGAGGTAGGCCGACTGCTCGGGATTGGCGGCGAGGGCTTTTTCGAGAAGCTTCTCGGCGGCGTCGAGATTCCGCCGGGCGCGGGAGGCGATCCATGCGGCGGTGTTGCAGGTGTTGTCCGAGGCGGGAAATTGGCGGATGACGGCGTTGATCCGCTCCCAGGATTCCTTGAACCACGCGTCGTGTTCCTTGATGAGCCCGGCCTTGCGGAGGGCGGGGAAGAAATCATCCGCGAGGGAGCCGTCGCAGGGAAACATCCGGTAGCAGTTTCCGAGCATCGCGAGAGCGCCCGCGCGGTCGCTCTTGAGCATGATCAGCGCCCGGCCCAAATCCGACTGGAGCCGCAGCCTGAGAGAGAGCAGCGGCGGGACGACGACCGACTCGGACTCGACCGAGGCCATCATTTGCGCCCGCACTTCGGAAATGGCAGCCACTTCCCGCCAATTCCCCTGCTGCACCGCCATTTCGGTGTGCAATTCAAGCGCGTCTGCGAAGTTCTCGGCAGCCGGGTCACTCTGGCGGACCGCGCGCGCCCGCCAATCGGCGGACCGCTGGTAATCATAGCCATAGGCGTAGCCGTTGGCGATTTCGAGAGCGTCATTTCCGAGGGCGAGCTTTTCGACGAGCGAATCCAGCGCGGCGGCTTCGTCGGCCCGGCCCGCCTTGCGCAGGCAGGCCGCGGCACACGCATACAAGGACGGCTGGGGGGGTAACCGGATCTTGGAAATCCGCTCGGTTTGTTTCAGGAAAAACTCGGCGGCTTCGTCCCATCGCTCCGCCGCGGATAGATCGAGGATGTGCGCGCGCCAGGAAATCCCGCCCCGGCCGCTTTCATCCAACTGGTCCCAAAGTTTGAGACTGGTGCGCACGTCCGGGCTCTGACCGGCCATGAAGGCCATTTTATCGAGCAGGGGTTTGCGCTCTTCCTCCGGTGCCTGTTGGACGGCGGCCCAGCCCAGAGCCAGCCATTTCTCGCGGAGCCGCAGCGGATCGCGGCCCATGCCGCACAGGGCTAACATCCCGTCGAGACGCTCGGCGCGGCTGGACCGGGGCTGAAGTTCCGCCAGCCAATCCCACAAGGCGACCATCTCATCCTGCCCGCCTAAGGCGACGTCGATGACTTGCGCCCACCGTTCCGCATCGTCGCCAGCCCAGGCGATGGCCGCCTGCCTGGCCACTTGCGGCGCGCCGAGGGATTCGCCACCTAACGTCGCATTCCCGCCGAAAAGCTGGCCGAGGAATCCCGTCAGGAGATCCGCGTCTTTCTCCGCCATCGCGGCCAAGGGTCTCAGGAACGCGTCGGCGCATTGCCGGTGCAAGCCGCGCCGCTCCATGAAATTCGCCAGCACGACCAAGTCTCTCGCAACCGCGGATTCGCCGCCTTGATCCGCGGCATCGTTTTTCGAAAGACGCCCGACGCGCTTTTCGACCCACGCCGCGTAATCCGGATTTTCAGGGTCCAGCCCGAGCGCCTTCAAGGCTTCGGGAATCCGCTCGAGCGACTCGAAGTAGGCAAACGCCGCGAGCGGCGAGTTGGCGGCGTAGGCCTTCTCGGCCAAGCGAGCCTCGCCCAGCAGAAACAACCCGCTCGCCGCGTTCCCGCGCTGGTCGCGGTTGCGGGAATTGGCCGGGTGCGTCAGCGGCTCCAGATCCGCCGGGCGGATCGTCTTCCCCTGCCAGCGCTTGATCGCGAGCTCCGTGTAGGATTTCAAAGTCGCGCCGCCGGCCTGATGGTGTCGCAGCCACGGCAGCGGATCGCCTAGCAGCGCCGACAGCGTCGCGGAAATGCCGGTTTCCCCGGCAGCGGAGGCGGCGTCCCGGGCGGCGGCCAGATTTCCCGACGCCCGGTAAAGCGCGAGCTGCCAGGCGTCCGCCTGCACGCCCTTGAGGGTCTTGGCGCGCTTCAACTCCGCCTCCAGCGAGCCTTGGCTGCGGTGGAAATCGGCCAACGCGAGCAAGCCTGGCGCATCGGCCGGTGCCATTTCGAGAAATTCGCGGGCTGCGGCCGCATCGCCATCCAGCAGGCATTCGCGCGCGGCGATCAACGCCACGCCGTCCACCGACCGCAGGAGCCGCGACTGGAGTTCCGGGTTGGTCTCGCTCGCGTAGAGCTTGAGAATCTGCCGCCACGCCCGCTTTTTGTGCATCTGATCGAACAGCGCCACCTTTTCGTTAGGCGAGGCTTTCGCGTAACGCTCGACCAGCGACATCACCGCGGGATCGGTATCCGGAGTGATGTGGAGCTGGATTTTCCGGATCAAATCGCGCGCCCGGTAGGCCTGCTCCGGATCTTTCCCCGCCGCGATCTCCTGCAAGGCCGGCAGCGCGGACTCGCCGGCTTTCCAGATTTCACGGGAAGCGTTTTCGCGGACCCGGAATTTTTCATCCGCCAAATCCTCGATCAGCGCGGCCAGGGATTTCCCCGGAGCCTTCAGGCCGGATTGCGCGGACGTGTCCGGAGCGGCTGCCGCGATCGTCATCCACGCGGCAAAACCGGTGATCGTCACGACGCTCTGAAAGTTCATCTGGCTGGAAACGTCCGGGATTTGGCGGATTAATCAACCCTCTTCGTGCTCAGGCCGCAAAGCTCTCGCCGCACGAGCAGGTGACCACCGCGTTCGGATTGCTCACCTTGAAGCCGCCCTGCTGCAAATCGTCGGAAAAATCCAGCTCGCTGCCGCTGACGAAGAGCGCGCTCTTCGGGTCGATCACCACGTTCACGCCGTTGCTGGGGACCAGGATGTCGCGGTCGCGCGGGCCGTCCACAAGGTCCATTTTATACTGCAGTCCCGAGCAACCACCGCCGACCACGGCGATCCGCAGCGCACCGTCCGGCCGGCCCTGGCGGTCGAGCAGGCCGCGCAAATGCGACGACGCGCCTTCGAGCACTTTCACCAGCTTCTCGTTGCCGATCTTGTAATTCACCGTCGCGTTCATGGCCGCAACGTGCATCCCCCGCCCCGCCGCGTCAACCTTTGGAGAAGCGTCGTGCGGCCGTTCTCAAAATAAAACGAGCCGCCCTTTTCAGGGCGGCCCGTTGGGAAATTCAGCAGGTCGGAAACCTCAAGCCTCCGCGGACTCCGTCGTTTCGACGGCGGCGGTTTCGACGGCTTCGACGGCTTCGACGGCTTCGACGGATTCGACGGATTCGACGGATTCCGGAGCAACGGCCTCAACCGCGGTCTCCTCGGCAACCTTCTTGGCAACCTTCTTCGCAGGAGCCTTTTTCGCGGCAGCCTTCTTCGCAGGAGCTTTTTTCGCCACTTCGGCCTTCTTGACGGCTGGCTTCTTTACGAGGCCGCCGAGCTTGGCCGATGCTGCTTTGCGCTTCAAGTAATCGGCGCGGCGACGGCGTTTGATGATCTTTTTAGATTGTTGTCCCATGGTTGGTAGCCACTTGCGTAGGGGCTCCGGCGGGTGGGATCAAGAGGAATTCGCAGCGGAATTCACTCTTCCCTCGTTTCGCATTCGACAATCCCCCCTTCCCGGACCGACATTCCCGCCCCATGGCAGGCATCATCATTTCACCCCGAGCACGCATTTTCCACGGTCACGAGTGGATTTATGCCACCGAGATCAAGAAATCCTTCGGCAATCCGCAACCCGGCGATGTCATCACGCTCAAGGATTTTCGTGACCGCCCGCTCGGCACCGCGATCTACAATCCGCAGTCGCAAATCGTCGCCCGCCGATTCTCCCGCCGCAAACAGGACCTCGATCTCGACTTCTTCACCCGCCGCATCGGCCAGGCCGTCGAGCACCGCAAACAGCGCGGCATCGACGAAACGCTCGCCCGCCTCGTCTGGTCCGAGTCCGACGGCCTGCCCGGCCTGATCGTCGACCGCTACGGCGACCACCTTTCCGTCCAGACGCTCACCCTCGCCATGGACCTGAGGAAGGAAATCATCCGCGACGCGCTCATTTCCCTGCTCAACCCCGCCTCCATCGTCCTCCGCAACGATTCGCCCTACCGCAAGGCCGAGGGCATGGAGCCCGGCATCGAGATGCTCCACGGCGAAAACCCCGGCGCATTTCAGGTGACCGCCAACGGTCTCATCTTCGAGGTCGATCTCTTCGACGGCCAGAAAACCGGCCTCTACCTCGACCAACTCCAGGCCCACGCCGAAGTCGCCTCCCTCGCCAAGGGCAAGCGCGTGCTCGACTGCTTCACCAACCAGGGCGGCTTCGCCCTCGCCTGCGCCAAGGCCGGCGCCGCCCACGTCACCGCGGTCGATGTCTCCGCCAGCGCCTGCGCCGCCGCCCGCCACAACGCCACGCTCAACAACGTCGAAATCGAAGTGCTCGAACACAACGTCTTCGATTTCCTCAAACACGCGAAGCCGGACTACGACATGATCATCCTCGATCCACCGAGTTTCACCCGCAACAAGGCCACCCTCATGGACGCCATGCGCGGTTATAAGGAAATCCACCTGCGCTCGCTCAAGCTCCTCGATAAGGGCGGCCTGCTTTCCACCTTCTGCTGTTCCTACCACGCCTCCCGCGAGCTGTTCATGCAGAACCTCGTGGACGCCTCGGTGGACGCGAAGAAGTCCGCCCGCCTCGTGATGAACCACGCCCAGCGCGCCGACCACCCGATCCTCATCGCCATCCCGGAGACCGGCTATTTGAAAGGCTTCACCGTCGAGGTCATCGCCTCGCGTTAGAAAACAGCCGCGGGACCGCCGCCCAGTGCGCGGCGCTTGCGACCGGCGGCGCGCCAACGAACTGGATGGGAAGCGTGATCTTCGGATAGTCCGGGTGATTGGTGCGGAAACTCACCGAAGCCGCCCTCTTCTCATTACTCCAGGTGAAATCCGCGGGAAAGGTGAGGACCACCCGCCCCCACTTGCTGTTTCCCTGGCTCTCGAAGGCCAGGCCGACCTTTCCGCTTCCCTCGTAAACCAGATCCGCCACCTCCAGCGTCGTCACCGACGAACGGGATTTGGACACAGGTTACTGTGCTGCAATAGTCAAACGCGTCGTCCGCGATGGCGACGACCGTTTTCCCCTCAATGACCGTTTTTGATCGGACTGGCAACATCGATTTCACGGGGAATGCCACCCCTCCGCGATCGCGTATCCCCGCATTCCTGCTGAATTCGCGTTGGATCTTGCCCCGGCAAAGCGCGATAAGTCGGCCCCGCACGTGACCGTATTCTCCCGACTCCCATGACCTCCGAATTGATCGAACTCCTCCGCCGCCGCATCGCCATCATCGCCGACCACGCCTGGCGGGATCGCGACGCGGCGGGACATCTTGAGGCGCTCAAGGCGGTTTCCGAGGAAATTTCCGCATGGACTGCGGCGCACCGGACCTCGGTGGACGCGCAGCTCCGGCACTACCTCGGCAATGCCAGCTACCAGAAAGCTTTGGCGCATTTGGAGGCCGCCAGCGAAGAATCATCGCCATTTTGAAATTTCTTTCCAAGGATTCGCTCCGTCGTTACGTATCAGCCACACAGATGAGATTGATCTCCACCCTCATTGGCATGGCAGCGGCTGGCACGCTTGGCTATCTAGCCGAGCCCCACCTGCGACTCGGACTCACCGGGAAGTCGCCGACCCCCTCGAGGCTTGGTCCGAAGATCCAGCAGCGCGCCGACCGAGCTCTGGAGATCGATCTCGGAGCCCTCGGCCCGGAACAACTTCCCAAGCAGGTTCTCTTGAAGGGCGGGGCGAAAGTGTCCGACCCGGCGACCGGCCTGACCATGAGCATCGACGCCGGCAACCGCATCACGCTGGTCCGCGTCGAAGGCGCCAAGGTCATCATCAGCCCCGGCCAAGGCGCGTTTCTCGGCACGGTGCCCGTCCGGGAAACCGACCTTTTGCAGCAAATCGCCGCAAACTTTCCCGCCCCGACAGCGGTCCCGGCCGTGCCGCCGGAGGTGAAAATCGTGGAGCCGCCAATCGCCCCCGAGCCGCCGCCAGAAACAACTCCCGTCCCAACTCCCGTCCCAACTCCCGTCCCAACTCCCGTCCCAACTCCCGTCCCAACTCCCGTCCCAACTCCCGCACCCGAACCGACTCCCGCACCCGAACCGACTCCCGTTCCCGTTCCAACTCCCGCTCCTGCGACAGCAGGCGGCCCCACCGACGCGGTGAAATTGATGCAGGAAAGCGTCCGCACCGGCCAGATCAAGGAGTTCACCTTCGACCAGGTCCTGGCTTGGAAGGCCGAGGCCGACGAGACCATCGATGGCGAAACCTATCAGACCGGCCTCGCCTCGTACAAAGCGGAAACCATTTTCGGCGTCAAAACCATCCAAGCCAAAGCCCTGATCAAAAACGGCAAGGTCCAGCGCTGGATCTGGCCCAAGAGCGGCATGGAAATCAAGTGATCCGTTGGATTTCCCGGCATCCGGGAAACGTCGCGAATTTTTCCATCGCAAATCTTGCCAGCAAGCGGCCGGTGGGTTAATCCCCCGCCTCTATGGCAACTTTTCGTGTGTTGGTTTCTGACCCTATTTCGGAAAAAGGCGTGGACGCCCTGCGCTCCGCCCCGGAGATTTCCGTCGATGTGAACACCGGCCTCAAGCCGGACGAACTGCTCAAGATCATCGGCGACTATCACGGCCTCGTCATTCGTTCCGAAACCAAGGTGACGCCGGAAGTTTTCGCCGCCGCCAAGAACCTCAAAGCCATCGGCCGCGCCGGTGTGGGCGTGGACAACATCGACCGCTCCGCCGCCACCGACCACGGCGTGGTGGTGATGAACACCCCGAGCGGCAACACCATTTCCACCGCCGAGCACGCCTTCGCCCTGATGCTCTCGCTCGCTCGCAACATCGGCCAGGCGCACAGCTCGATGATCGCCGGCAAATGGGACCGCAAAACGCTTTCCGGCGTGGAAATGTTCGGCAAACGCCTCGCCATCCTCGGCATGGGCCGCATCGGCACCGAGTTCGCCAAGCGCGCGCAGGCCTTCGGCATGACCGTCGTCGCCTACGACCCCTTCCTCACCGCCGCCCGCGCCCAATCGCTCAAGGTCGAGCTCGCGGAAAGCGCCGCCATCGCCCTCACCGGCGCGGACGTCGTCACCCTTCACATCCCGCTTACCCCCGACACCAAGCACGTCCTCGACGCCGAGCGCATCGCCCTGATGAACAAGGGCGCGCTCATCGTCAACTGCGCCCGCGGCGGCCTCGTCGATGAAGCCGCGGCCAAGGCCTCCATCGACGCCGGCCACCTCGGCGGCATCGCGCTCGACGTTTACGAAGTCGAGCCGCCGCCCGCCGATTTCCCGCTGTTCTCCGTGAAAAAATGCGTCTTCACGCCCCACCTCGGCGCCTCCACCGCGGAAGCCCAGGAAAACGTCGGCATCGAAGTCGCCCACCAGGTGAAGAATTTCCTCCTCAGCGGCGAAATCGTTAACGCGGTGAACATGCCCAACCTCGACAGCCGCACCCTCGAAAGCGTCGGCCCGTATCTCAACCTCGCCGAATCGCTCGGCAAGCTGCTCTCGAAAATCGCCCCCGCGCAGTGCGACGCCATCCGCGTTTCCTACCTCGGCCCGGTTTCCGAGCTCGATACCGAGCTGATCACCCGCAAGGTGCTGACCGGCTACCTCTCCGCCGCCCATAACGAGGCGCAGGTCAACCTGATCAACGCCCCCGCCATCGCCAAGTCGCATGGCATCAGCGTCACGGAATCGACCGTCGCCCTCGCCACCAACTGCGCCGAGCTCATCGAGGTTTCCGCCGTCAAGGGCAACGAAATCTGCACCGTCGCCGGAACCTTCTTCGGCAAGTCCGCGCGCATCGTCCACATCGCCGGCCACTACGTCGAAACCAACCCGACCGGCAAATTCCTCTTCGTGGAAAACGACGACCGCCCCGGCATCGTCGGAACCATCGGCACCTCGCTGGGCAGCGCGTCCGTCAACATCGCCAACATGGCGCTCAGCCGCACCAGCGACCGCAAACGCGCCGTCACCGTCATCGAGGTGGACACCGAGCCACCGGCCGAACTCCTCGCCCAACTCCGCGCCACTCCCGGAATCATCCGCGTGCTCAGCTTCGAATTGTAAAAATCCACGAATCCTGAAAAATCCGTTGCCAACCCCGATTCAGATTAATTACGTTCTCCTCAGCATGAAAAAACTCCTCGTTATTGCTACCACCTTCGCAGCCTTGAGCAGCAGCGTCGTCGTCGCCGACATCCAAGCGCCTCCGGGCTCCACCTACACGTCCTCGCGCAAGCTTGGCCGCGCCTTCAGCAACATCCTTTACGGATTCATCGAAATCCCCGAGCAGATCGTCCGCAAGAACGAGCAATACGGCCGCAAGGGCGGCTCGACCTACGGCACGGTGGATGGCACGAGCCGCGCGCTGCGCCGCCTCGGCTACGGTTTCTACGAACTCTTCACCTTCACCTGCCCGACCTATCGCGGCACCTTCAAGCCACCTTACGAACGCTGCGGCGAAGACAACCGCATCGAGATGAACCCGCACGACGGCCTCTCCGAATTCCCGCCTGAGCTCGGATTCGAAACCGGCTTCGACCACGTCCGTTCTCAGAAATACTGAGTCGTCCGGCCACTCCGCCTGATTTCCAATCCCGCCAACGGTCCGTCCGCTGGCGGGGTTTTTCGTGAGTGGCGGAGCATCCCAAACCACGAGGCGACTAACGAAATTGGCGGAATGCGATTGTTTTTCCGGTTTCCGGTGCAAGTTGCGGAATCCCTGACAAATAGCAGAAAGGCACCGCCGCATCCATGAACGATCCCCGCCCCTCCGCCCGCCCGGCGTTCCTCACCGCCGAATGCCGGCCACGACGGAATCCCCCGCCCGGCGATGAAAGATGCGGGGCGTTCCGACCGTTCATAGGGCATGAAGGCACGTCCGTTGATTTTCCCCGCGAGTTTGTTAGTGATGGCGATCGGCCTGGCGCAGGTGCCGGCGGTGAAAGCTTGGAAAAAGCAGGTGGTGACGCCGGAGTTTCTCACGGAAGGCCTGTCGGCCGGGGACTTGGATGGTGACGGGGTGGCCGATCTCGTCGCCGGGGCCTTCTGGATCAAGGGGCCGGATTTCCGCGAGGTGAGGAATTACCGGCCGGGTCGGGCCATGCCGGTGAAGTCTTACATGGAGGATTCCTTCCTGAGCTGGGTGGATGATCTGAATGGCGACGGCAAAAACGACATTCTCATGGCCAGCCATCCGGGCCGCGATCTCACGCTCTATTTGAATCCGGGCAAGGAAGGCGACTGGCCCGCCTATCAGGTCATGAAGGAGGCTGCCACCGAGAGCCCGCTGTGGACCGACCTCGACGGCGACGGGAAGAAGGAACTTATTTGCATGCAGGGCGGGAAATTCGGCTACGCGGAAGTCGATTGGTCGGACGTGACCCGGCCGTGGAGCTTCATCGCGATCTCCGACCAGCTCGCCAAAACTCCCTACATTCATGGCCTCGGCGTGGGCGATCTGAATGGTGACGGCCGGGCCGACATCATCGAAAAATCCGGCTGGTTCGAGCAGCCTGCGGCAAAAGACGGGGCGTGGGTCCGGCATCAGGAACCGTTTGCCGGAGCCGGCGGAGCACAAATGCTCGTCTTCGATGCCGATGGCGATGGCGACAACGACATGATCACCTCGCTGAACGGCCATGGCTACGGTCTGGTTTGGTTTGAAAACAAGCCGGCCGATGGAAAGACCGCATTCCTCAGGCATGAAATCCTGCCGGAGGACCCCGCCAAGTCCGGACCGAACGGGCTTCAGTTCAGCCAACTCCACGCCCTCGAGCGCGGTGATTTTGACAACGACGGTCGGATCGATTTCACCACCGGCAAGCGTTACTACGCCCACAACGGCAAGGACCCCGGCGCGGAAGATCCGGCGCTCGCCGTCATTTTCTACAATCGCAAGGATGGCGACGGCGTGCGTTGGGAGGCCGAGGTGATCGACTCCGACTCAGGAGTCGGCTGCCAGGTCCTCGCCGTGGATCTGGACGGCGACGGAAAACTGGAGTTCGCCGCGGGAAGTAAAAAGGGCGTGCATGTGATCAGCCGCAAGTGACGCCTCTCACTTCTTCCTGAAGACGATGATGTGCTGCCTCGGCAGCGCGCCGATCGTCTCGGCGTATTCGAGTTGCGGGTGCGCGGTCATTTCCTTTTTGACCTGCGCCTCACTCATCTTGTGGATCTTCTTGATCGGAACCGCAGGGTCTTCCTTGCGATATTCCACGAAAACCAGCCTGCCGCCCGTTTTCAATCCGGCGATCATGTGGTGAACCATTTCATGGGGGAAATCAAACTCATGATAGACATCGACCAGGATCATGGTGTCGCAAGATGCAGGCGGGAGTTTCGGATCGGTGGTGGTGCCGAGCACCGGTTTGACCGTGTCGATCTTGAACTGCGCCATGCGCTTCGCCAGCAGATCGAGCATTTCCTGTTGGATCTCGACGCCGTAGATCACGCCGGTTTTGCCGATCTTGCCGGCGATCTTGCGGCTGATGAACCCGGAACCGCAGCCGATGTCGGCGACCACCTCGCCGTCGCGGAATTTCAGCGCGGCGATCAGCAGGTCGGTGCGCTCCTCGTCCTCGCGTTGCGGCCGCTCCAACCAGTCCGCCGCCTGGTGGCCCATGACGTGGGCGATTTCACGCCCCATGTAGAACTTGCCGATACCATTGCAGTCATGCTCGGTGCGGGTTTCATACACCGGTGGCGATATCAGCTCGACCGCCCAAACGGGGGTGAGCAACGCGGCGAAAAACAGGAAGTGTCGGGGGCGAGGTATCATATGAAATATCGGACTCATGGCTAGGGCGTCAGCCGGTTAGGATTCATTGCCGGGCCAACGAGCGCCAGGTGTTCACGGCTCCGCACAGGTCCCCGAGTGCGCAGCCGACGGATTTGAAGAGCGTGGTTTCCTGTGGATTCTGCCGTGCGGTCACGCTGCCCCGGCAAAGTTCGGACAACTCCCCCGCCACTTGATCCGTCGAGAAAACCCCCTCCGTCACCGGGACGAGGATTTCGCCCGCTTCCTTGAAACAGTTGACCCGGGTGTCCACGAAGACCCGGGATCGGGTCACCATTTCGGTGTCGCACTCGCGCTTGGTGGCGTGGTGGTTGCCGAGGAAATCCGTGTGGGTGCCGGGCCTGATCCACTCCCCCCGCACCAGGATGTCCTGGGAGCCGGTGGCGCAGACCACGATGTCCGCCAGCCCGCAGGCCGCCGGGAGATCCGTGGTCATTTGAAATTCCAGCCAGGAAAGTTCCCCCGCCATCGACTCTACCAGAGCGGCGGCCTTGTCCGGCGAGCGGCCCCAGATGAGCACTTTCTTCAGCGGCCGGACACTGGCGTGGGCGCGGATGAGAAACGGAGCCAGCTTGCCGGTCCCCAACAGCAGCAGCGTCTCCGAGTCCGCGCGGGACAGGAAACGCGAGGCCAGCGCCGACACCCCCGCCGTCCGCCAACACGTCACACTCACCCCGTCCACCAGCGCCAGCGGCTCGCCGCACTTCCGGTCAAACACCAGGATCTGCGAATACAAGGTGCGGTTAGGCGGCTGGTTTCCCGGGAAATAGGTGAACGCCTTCAGCGCGATCACCTCGTCATTCCAGGACGGCAGCATGGCGAATGCGTCATGGCTGCCCGACGCCTCGTCCAGCAGCATCACCTGCCGCGGCGGCATGGTGTGGTGCCCGGCGAACGTTTCGCACAGGGCATCGATGAAATCCGGGAAACGCAGCGCGGCGTGGACTTGGTCGGCGGTGATCACTCTCATTCCGGGGCGAGCCTGCCCGGTCCGCGGCAGATTCCAAGCCGAGATCGAAAACTCTCTCGAAAGCGCTCTCCTGCTACCCCGCCTACTCGGCGAACTCGGCTGGCAGGCCGGTGCACCGCTTCCACTCGATGTCCCGGCTCGTCGCGCGGCGGCCACTTCCACTGGCCCCGCTTGAACTGCAACCGCAGCCGGTCATTCTGGAACAACTCATGCATCCGCAGCTCGCCAAACAACGGAACAAGGTGAAGACGGGTGCTCCACCGCCACGCACCCCATTCCTCAAGGGGCAAATCGGCAGGGTCGGAGGTTGACGCTGCGGGGCGGCGTCCACGATGTTGGTGGCCGCTGAAATGAATTCCCCATCCCACGACTGGCTCGCTCCCCTCGCCGCTCTCATCGGCGCTGGGAAACTCTCCGCCGCCGCCGAGATCCTCGCCGCGAACTCCGGTGACAAGTGGTCCGCCAGCCATCCGCCCGACGTCGTCGTTTTCGCCGAGTCCACCGCCGATGTCGCCGCGGTCTTGAAATTCGCCAGCGAGCGGAAAATCCCCGTCACCACCCGCGGCGCGGGCTTCGGCTACGTCGGCGGCTGCGTGCCGGTGCGGGGCGGCATCGTGCTCTCCACCGCGCGGATGAACCGCATCCTCGGCATCCACCCGGAGGACGGCGTGGCTGTCGTCCAGCCCGGCGTCATCACGGGCGATCTCCAGGCCGCCGCCCACGCCGTCGGCTGGGAATACCCGCCCGATCCCGCCTCGCTCAAGGACTGCTCGATCGGCGGCAACATCGCCACCAACGCCGGCGGCCCGCGCTGTTTGAAATACGGCGTGACCCGCAGTTACGTGTTAGGACTGGAAGTCGTGCTCGCCAGCGGCGAAATCCTCCGCACCGGCGGACGGCTGCACAAGAACAAGACCGGCTTCGACCTCGTCGGCCTTTTCACCGGCGCCGAGGGAATGTTAGGAATCGTCACCGAAGCCACTCTCCGGCTGATCCCAAAGCCAGCGAGCCGCGCGATGCTCGCCGCCATTTTCCCCGAGTTCGAAATGGCCGCCGCCGCCGTGCAGGCCATCCTCAACGCCGGCCACCTTCCGTCCGCCCTCGAGATCACCGACACCTTCACCCTCGCCGCCGCCCGCAAAAAGCTCGGCGCCGACGTCTTCCCGCCCGGCAACGCCCACCTCATCGTCGAGATCGACGGCCGCCCCGCCGCCACTCTTTCGGAGATCGAGGAACTCCATCAGCTTTTAACGAAACTCGGCGCCACCTTCATCGAGCGCGCCCCGGACGAGGCTTCCTGCGAGCGGATCTGGAAACTCCGCCGCGAGTTCTCCTTCTCGCTGCGCGACACCGGCCTGACCAAGCTCAACGAGGACATCGTCGTCCCCCGCTCCAAGCTCGTCGAGCTCGTCACCTTCGCCCGCCAGCTGGAAAAGGAAACCGGCATCCCGATCGCCTGCTTCGGTCACGCCGGAGACGGCAACATCCACACCAACCTGATGGTGAAAAACTACGAGGACCCGGAAACCCGCGACCGCGCCGATGCCGCGCTCGACCAGCTTTTCACCTGGGTTCTCGCTAACAACGGGGCCATCACCGGCGAGCACGGCGTGGGCCTCGCCAAAAAGCCCTGGATCCGCCAGGCCCTCGGCGAGGTTTCCTTCGCCACTCACCGCGCCCTCAAAAGCGCCCTCGATCCTAACGACATCCTCAATCCCGGCAAGTTCCTGGATTGAGCGCCTACCCGCGGGACCCGTGATTTCCGCGCTTGGTGCTTGGAATCAACCGCGGCGGCGGGTTTCCTTGGCGGCGATGAAACGACCGGCACCGCACTGGCAGATCTTGATGGCGCTGGGACTGGCGACGGCCACCGCGCTCGCGTTCCGCGGCTTGTTTGCCGGCGCGGCGGAAGAATCCGCTGCGGGGCGGTTCGTCCATGGCACGCTCGAAACCAGCCGCTTCATCGGCGGCTTGTTCATGCAGGCGCTGAAGATGATCATCGTGCCGTTGATCGTCACCTCGGTGGTATCGGGAATCGCCAGCCTGCAAGGGGTGAAGGGCTTCGCCCGGCTCGGGCTCAAGACGGTTACGTTCTACGCGGCGTCGTCGCTTGCGGCGATTCTACTCGGCCTGCTGCTGGTGAACCTGATCCAGCCGGGCATCGAAAACGGCCGGCCTAACGAAGTGATCCGCCAGGCCTTCGAGGAAGGGGCCGCGCGGGCGAGCGAGAAAGACCTCGCAACCGTCGCGGGTGCGGGCGGACGGGAAGCCACCGATTTCCTCGAAATCTTCCGAACGATGCTGCCCGAGAACGTGGTGGCCGCCGCCGCGGACAACGGCCAGATGCTCGGCGTCATCGTGTTCAGCCTCCTCTTCGCGCTGGCCATCACCCGCCTGCCGGAAGCGGAAATGCGGACCATCCGCGAGTTCTTCCAAGCGGCCAACGACGCGATGATCGTTCTAACCCAATGGGTGATGGCAGTCGCGCCGGTCGGCGTTTACGCGCTGATCCTGCCGATCGTTTACGGGACCGGGGCGGAACTCTTCGTCCACCTCGGCAAGTATTTTGTCACGGTGCTTCTCGGATTGGGCCTGCATTTGCTGGTCGTCCTGCCGCTGGTGCTGCGCTTCATCGGACGGGTCAGCCCGCTGGCGCATTTCAGGGCGATGAGACCCGCCTTGCTGATGGCGTTTTCCACCGCGTCGTCGTCCGGCACGCTGCCGGTGACCTTGCGCTGCGTGCGGGAAAACGCCGGAGTCTCGCAGCGAGTGTCCAGCCTCACCGTGCCGCTCGGCGCCACGGTAAACATGGACGGCACCGCGCTCTATGAATGCGTGGCGGTGATCTTCGTGGCGCAGGTGATGGGCGTGGAGCTCGGCGTGGGCGCGCAGTTCTTCATCGTGGCCGCCGCGCTTCTAACCAGCATCGGGGTCGCCGGCATTCCGTCCGCCAGCCTGGTGGCGATTTGACTGATTCTGAAAAACTGCGGGATCCAAGGTGCGGAAACCGCGGTGGTCGCCCTGCTCTCGGTGGACCGCCTGCTCGACATGAGCCGCACCGCGGTGAACGTCTTCAGCGACTCCTGCGCCGCGGTGATCATCGCGAAATCCGAGGGCGAGGACGTCCTGACAGGGAATCCCGCGCAGGCGGCTGGCGGCACGGGGACCTGAGTCCCCTATCAAACCAGCGGGTCACCTCGGGCGGGTCATATTCTCCGGCGTCAGCAGGTCGTCGAGCTGCTCCTTGCTGAGCCAGCCCTTTTCCAGCACGAGGCTGTAAACGCTGGCACCCGTGTCGAGCGCCTCCTTGGCGATGGCGGCACTGCGCTCATAGCCGAGCACCGGATTGAGCGCGGTGACCAGCCCGATGGAATTCTGCACATACGCGAGGCAGCGCTCGCGGTTCGCCTCGATGCCCGAAATGCAGCGGGTGTGCAGGGCGATGGCGGCGTTTCTCAGCAGCGTGAGTCCGAAGAACAGATTGAAGGCGATGATCGGCTCGGCCATGTTGAGCTCCAACTCGCTCGCCTCACAGGCCATCGAGATGGCGACGTCCGCGCCGATGATCTGATAGCAGACCTGGCTGACCATTTCCGGGATCACCGGATTCACCTTGCCGGGCATGATCGACGAGCCCGGCTGCATGGCGGGCAGGCGGATTTCATAGAGTCCGGCGCGCGGGCCCGAGGAAAGCCAGCGGAGGTCGTTGCAAATCTTGGAAAGCTGCACGGCGGCGGTTTTCATCGCGCCGCTCATCAGGGAAAACGGGCCGCTGTCCTGGGTGGATTGCACGAGGTTCTCCGCGATCCTGACCGGCAGCCCGCTCACGCCACTAAGATGCATGGTGCAAAGTTCCGCGTAGCCCGGCGGACTGTTGATGCCGGTGCCCACGGCGGTGGCACCCATGTTGATGTCGAGGAACTCCTCGGCCGCCCGCTCGATGTAGCGGATGCCGTCCTTGATGGTGGAGGCATAGGCCGCGAACTCCTGGCCGAGGGTCATCGGCACGGCGTCCTGGTTTTCCGTGCGCCCCATTTTCAAAACATCGGCGAACTCCCCGGCCTTGGCGACGAGCGCGGCTTGCAGCTCGCGGAGAGCGGAAGTGGCGTCGCGCATCGTTAAAATGACACCGAGCTTGATGGCGGTGGGATAGGCGTCGTTGGTGGATTGCGAGCGGTTGACGTCGTCGTTCGGGTGAAGGAATTCGTATTGGCCCTTGCGGTGACCGAGGATTTCGAGGGCGCGGTTGGCGATCACCTCGTTGGCGTTCATGTTCGTCGAGGTGCCGGCCCCGCCCTGGATCATGTCGATGATGAAGTGCTTGTGCCACTTCCCGGCGATGATCTCGTCACAGGCGTCTACGATGGCGTCGGCGCGCTCGGGCCTGACCACGCCGAGGCCCTTGTTCGCCATGGCGGCGGCCTTCTTCACATAGGCCAGGCTGCGCACGAAGTGGCCGAAGTGGTGCAGCGGGATGCCGGAAATCGGGAAATTCTCCATCGCGCGCAGCGTCTGCACGCCGTAGTAGGCGGTGTCCGGCAGCTCGCGCTCGCCCAGCGAGTCGTGCTCCTTGCGCCACGTCGCGACCACCGGGGAGACGCCTGACACGAGGTGCTCGTTGGCCGCTTGCAAGCGCGCGCTCAACCGCAGGGCGACATGACCGACCATGCGATAGAAAACCTCCGGCTGCTCCGCGCGAATTCGCTCGAAGACCGCCCTCGGAATCAACCAGACCCGGACATCGGTGAGCGCGACCGCGGACGCCGAGTGCGGAAGATCGCCCAACAGAACCCCTTCGCTGAAAGCACTGCCGCGAGTCAGCGTGGCCAGGCGCGTGGTGCTGCCATGGTTTCCCCTGACGATTTCGATTTCACCCTCCTCGACGATTCCCATCCACAGCCGGGGCGTGGATTCGTGGAAAAGACAGCTGCCCGCCGGATAGAAACACGACGCCCCCTCCCCCATGATGGCGGTCAGTTCGCCGGCTTCGATCGCCATGGTCTCTGCGAGGCGTGTGATGCGCTTCTTGGAAAAAATCGGTTCGTCTTGCTGGGTCATGGGACTTGATCTGGAAACCTAAGGTCATGATGCAAATTCGCCAGAGGAAAAGCCCGACAGAGGAAAAGCCCGGTCGCGGACAATCCAGACGCCTTGGACCACCTCCTACATTTCAAAACGGCACATCCCCCGCCAATTTCCGCGCTTCTTCCGCCACGCGCGCCGCGTGGCTGTGGCGTCTCGCCGCAGACCGTCTCCGGAGCGTCTCGCTCCGGGTCTTTTTCTAAAACGGCGAGCTTCCCCTTTCGCGCGGAGGCGATGGAACCGTAGTGATCTGGGTCGAAAATCCACCTTTCGCAACGCCTTAACCTTTGGTAGGCTTTCACCATGGTGAATCTTGAAGAGTTCAAGGAACAAGCTGCAGCATTGCCTGTTGAGCAGAGAGCGTCATTAGCGAGCTTTCTGCTCCACTCGCTGCCCGAGCCGGGTTATGACGTTTCTAATGAGGAAGTGGCCGAGAGACTCCGCCAAATGAAATCGGGTGAGGTCAGCACTATTTCCATGGGCGAGTTGCGCGAAGGTGTTTTTTCCGATAGAGAACGCTGATGCCGCGTTTTCACCCACAGGTCCGACGCGACGTTTCCACTGCGATCCGCCACTATGATTCAATCAGCGATACACTCGGTGATGATTTCTGGGCAAAATTTGAGCAGCCCTGCTTGCAAGTGGAAACTCATCCCGAACGTTTCCACTTCGATCCCAGTGGTTGGCGACGCGCCAATCTTGAAAAATTTCCCTATCACCTGCTTTTCTACGAAGAACTCGATGGAGCGCGGATCATGACGCTGCGCCATGAACGCCAGAATCCTCGATATGGGCGGCGGCGAAAATAAAACCTTTTCCCGAAGGATTTGGCCGCGCTCTCAAAACGGCATCTCGCCCGCCAGTTCCCGCGCTTTTTCCGCCACCCGCTCTGCCTCGGCCTGCAATTCCTCAATTTCTTTCTCCAACTCCACCTGCTGCGCGGCGGCGATGGTGTCGATCACGGCGGCGTCTTTCTCGGCGAACAGGAAGACTTCGTAATCCGGGCTGGCGCGGAGGGTGTCGAGGGTTCTCGGCCCGGCGTAGCTTCAGCGAAGACGGCTCGATGAGTTCCAGGATTCTGGCTTGGAGATGCTCGTAGAGGGAGCGGAGTTCCATGAGGGTGTGATCTAATCGGTATTGGATCAAGAGTCGCAGCCGGTCGCGTTCCTGGTAGTAGGGACTCAGGGCACCGAACAAACGCGAACGCACCGAGTCCACCTTGGATTTCTCCACCCCGTAATCCAGCTCCAGATCCGCGAGGCGGCTGCGGGCGGCCTCGATGAGTCGTTGGTAATGCTCCAGCCCCGGATGCCGGAAAACCACCAGTCCGCCGCCTCTTCAATTTCAGCATCTCAGCATCTCAGCATCTCAGCATCTCAGTTTTTCAGTTTTTCAGCTTTTCAGCTTTTACCCACCTGAACTCCGCTCGTTCGTGGACTCCGCCAACCACTCCAGCCACGATCTCAGCTCCGCATCCTCTCACGCCTCCTGATTGGTTGATCCGAATGCTGTTAGTCGGGGCTGGCGCCATCGTTGAGAATTGCGTTGATTTTAATAGGTTACATTGTATCCCTTCGTTTGTGACGCTGACTTTCATCGAAACACCCGTCTTCTCCCGCCAGCTTGCCGAGTGCGTTGGCGACGAGGAATTCCGGGCGTTTCAGAATGAACTGCTCAGGAATCCGGAGCAGGGCGACCTTCTCGTCGGATGCCGGGGCCTGCGCAAAGCCCGCATGGCACTGCCGGCCAGAGGGAAAAGCGGAGGTGCGCGCGTCATCTACTTGTATCTTCCAGACGCTCACGTCCTTTACCTTTTCCTGCTCTTCAAAAAATCGGACACCGCCAACCTAAGCAAAGCTCAGCGCAACCCACTCGGCTCCCTCGCCGAACAAATCAAATCCTGCTATGCACAAAAAAAACAAAATCCCTGATTTCAGCTTCGACGAACTCCTCACCAGTATGGGGCAAGGCGCGGATCACGCCGCTGGAAAAATCACCGCACGCACGCATCAACTCACGGCGCGTGCCGAGGCCATTTCCGCCAGTGAAATCGCCGCAATCCGCCAACACATGAACGTCAGCCAAGCCGTCTTCGCCGATCTTCTCAACGTCCCCAAAGCGACCGCTGTCTCATGGGAACGTGGCCTACGCTCGCCATCCGGTGCCGCTGTGCGCCTCTTGCAAATCGCCAAGAACCGCCCCAAAGCTCTTTTGGAAACAGCGGCCCATCCATGATTTGCAGCAAAAAGTGAGATGGCTTCAAAACGGCACCTCACCCGCCAGTTCTCGCGCTTATTGCTAGGAATTTGATTGCTAGGAATTTGCTTTCCCAGTGAAGGCCGTTGAAAGAGCCGGTGACCGGACCGGCCTGCCTGTCGTCTTGTCCGCCGTAGCTTTAGCGAAGGAGGAAGCCTTCTTGGCCTTCGTAGCTTCAGCGAAGTAGGCGGCGTAGACTGGAGGGCGGGGAAAAGGGGGGTGTTCCGCGGATGCCACCGCGACCTTCCCCGCCGCAGCGCGCGCTTCATCGCGCTCTGCCGTGAGCCGCGCGATATTTTCATGAAGCGGAGCAAGCCCGGCTTTGGCCTGTGTTTCCGCGGCTTGCGCCGAATCGCGACCACTGCGCAGCTCCGCGAGTTGCTTTTCTTTCACAACGAGCTTCGCCTGCAATTCGAGCGCCCACCATGCGAGAGCGATGCTGATGCAAAGAAAAGTATATGTAAGGATGCGGTGCATGACGGGAAAAGCGGAGACGGCGACGGGTTTTGTCTATTCGGCAGGCTACGCGATCAAAAAAACGAGGACAGGAAGCAGGCGGAAAAACCACAACTAAATCCATGCAAACGCAGTAACGTCCGTTCCTATTCCTCGCCTGCGCCGACCGCCCCGAGGCGAAACGAATCGCCGATGGGAAGGCTCCGGCTATTTGGCCAAAAGTGCCTCGACTTGGGCTTCAAGGCCGACGCGTGCGTCGGTGGTGACGAGCTTGCCTTCCTTATCCACGAGCCACATGGCAGGAACGCTGCGGATGCCCCATTTCGAGGCGATCTCGTTTTGCCAGCCTTTGCCGTCGAAGTACTGCGGCCATTCCATGTCGTGCTTTTCGATGAAATCCGTCAGCGCCTTCTTGTCCGAATCGAGCGAGATGCCGACGATCTCGAAGCCTTTTGCATGGAGCTTTTTGTAAGTGGCCACGACATTCGGCACTTCGGCGACGCATGGTCCGCACCACGTGGCCCAGAATTCGATGAGCACGACTTTTCCTTTGAGTGTGGCGAGATCGACATTGCCATTGACAGCGTGGAACTTGAGCTCGACCGGGTCTCCGACTTTGGGTGCAACCTTATCAATCTTTGGCGCAGCAATGGAGGTGCTGACCAACATTGCGGAGAGTGAAATGAAGACGAACTGGCGGAATGATTTTGTGTTCATGGGCGCTCAGCATCGAAATTGCTAGGAAGGTGACAAGCATTGATATGGAGCGACGGCGAGTTCGAGCGAGCGGGGCCGGTGCGCCCGACTTATGGCTTCGCGTCCGATGCCGCATCAGCGGGTCGAGCCGACGTAGGTGCCGGGCACGGAGTCGTGCCATCCCCGTCCGTCCTCGGCGAGGAACGAGAATACCTCGAACGGGATAAATCGGGAGAATGTGCGCCCGAGAATCTGGCCGAACGATGGTGGTTCACCGCGTTCATTGACGACCTTGGTTCCTGTAATCAGCTTGCCGAGCGTCCGCCCCGTCATCCCCTCCAAGATGACGTAATACGCATCGTCGGTGTCAGTCCCGACTAACCAGCATTGGCGCGGTCGGCGGACAGTTTGATCGGCGCGTGATGTGAGGGGGGAGGCCCATGGGAAGAGGGGTGGATTGACGATTTTCGATTGATGATTTTGGATTTTTGATTGGGAAGAGAAAGAGAACATCGAACTCCCAACATCGAACATTGAAGGGAAGAGGGATGAAGTTGGAATTATCGGGTTCACATCGAAGGGGTTTCGCATTTCGATATTTCCGGTGATTGCGATGGGTCTACAGCTCCAGTTTGGCGAGCAATTCATCGACGGTGAGTTTGTGGTGAGCGGCCACGGGTTTCAAGACGCCGCCAAGCAGCGTGCCGGTTTTCAGCGGGCGATGATTGGGGATCGTCACATGGTGTGTCCCGCCCAGCGTGGTAGTCAGTCGAATGTGGGAACCGTCCTGTCGCACCAACTCGTAGCCGAGCACCCGCAGGGCGCGGATGAGTTCGGACGCGCCGATATCGCGGGGGATTTTCATACCGCCAAGGCCTCGTCGCGGACGAAGTGGAGGCGGATGATCTTCGGCATCGGGCCGGGCACTCCGTCGCCAAAATGACAGCGCACGGCGTCGCGGGCCATTTCCCGGAGTTCTTCGAGGGTATCGCCCTGGGTGGCGATGGCATGACCGAGGGCGATGGCGACGAAGCCGCCGTCCAACTCATCTTCCCGCACTTCAAAGATGATTTCGTTCATGAGTGGAAAATAAGGGGTATCCGTTAAGTTGCCAAGGATGGATGTCTGTGAGGCAGGAAGAATTTGAACCGCAAGGCGCTAAGGTTGCAAAGGGTCGCAGAGCCGGGATGATGGGGGTTTGAGGATGGGATGAAGCGAAACGCGGAGTTGCGGAGGGCGCGGAGTGAGACGCGGCGAGGCCGGCGATGATGACGGTGTCGAATTCGAGGCCTTTGGATTGGTGGACGGCGAGGATGGGGATGCTGGCGTCATTTCTTCCAGGCGAGCGAAACCTTGCGTCCTGCCTTGGCACAATCCAGGAGATATAGGTTGATGAGGTTCTGGTAGGGGATGTGAGTCTCCCCGGACATGGACTTGAAGTAGTCGATGATAGCCGGATCCAAGCGGATGGTGACCGCTTTTTTGAGCTGCTTCGCGTAGGGATTCCGTTTGGCCTTTGAAAAGTCGTATTCCGCTTTCACAGCCGTCCCAGAGGAAGGCTTAACCCGGAGCGGAAAAGCGGGCTGGTGTTGAGTTGAAATCCCTGCCACTCGGTAGGGTGTATGAACAAAACATCACCAGCCCGGGCCAATGTGGTCGTCCTCAAGCAGATTCTCAACCTCAGTCCTCGCGGAATGATCAACCGTCACGCGCTTGAAACCGGCGTCGAGGCCAAGGCGCGCACGTTCGGCGTGGTGAGCCATCTTTCCGCGATGCTCTTCGCCCAGCTCTCCCACGCCATGG